>JAJRPK010000231.1 GCA_024280785.1 Gammaproteobacteria bacterium | reverse complement strand
TCGGTAGCGGTAACGAGCTTGTCCAAATTGGCCAGCCCGCTGGCAGCATCCCAGGGCATCGATTTTTCTTGGGACTGACTCATTACACTGCAAATTCTCGCGTGGGCGTATTGAATATAGTAAACCGGATTGTCGTTGTTTTTTTGTAGAGCAAGGTTGATATCAAAAGTGAGCTGTGAATCAGCACGGCGCGCTACCAAAAAATAGCGGGTGGCATCGCAGCCGACTTCGTCGATCAAGTCTCTTAACGTGACATAACTGCCGGCGCGCTTAGAGAGTTTTACTTCTTCGCCGTTTCGCATCACTGTGACCATTTGATGCAGAATATAGTCGGGCCAACCTTTGGGGATGCCAGTATCTAACGCTTGCAGACCGGCGCGTACTCGAGTGATGGTGCTGTGATGATCGGCTCCTTGTTCGTTGATGACTTTGCTAAACCCACGCTGCCATTTATCTAGATGATAAGCAACATCCGGGACGAAGTAGGTGTAGCTGCCGTTGGATTTGCGCATCACACGATCTTTATCGTCACCAAAGTCCGTGGTCTTAAGCCATAGCGCGTTGTCTTTTTCGTAGCTGTAGCCATTTTCGATTATTTTTTTGATGGTGCTCTCAACTTTGCCATCGCTGTAAAGTGAGGACTCTAAAGTAAAGACATCAAATCTCACCTTGAATGCTGCTAAATCTTGATCTTGTTCTCGACGTAAGTAGGCGACGGCGTATTCGCGAATGGCTTCTTGATTGTTGGGGTCGGCTGCACCGGATAACGTGCCAGTTTGCGTGTTGATAGAGTCGCCCGACATATAAGCGTTTGCTAGCTGAGTAATGTATTCGCCGCGATAGCCATCTTCTGGCCATGCTTCGTCTTCGGGACCGAGACCCTGGCAACGGAGTTGTACCGAACGTGCCAAATTATTGATTTGTTCACCGGCGTCGTTGTAATAAAATTCACGAGTCACGTTCCAGCCAGTGGCCTTGAGTAGACGGCAAATGCTGTCGCCTACTGCGGCGCCACGACCGTGGCCGATATGCAGAGGCCCGGTTGGGTTGGCGGAAACAAATTCCACCTGTACTGATATAGGGTTGCCATCGCTGTCAACGCCATCTTGGTTGCAGCCATAGTGATCGCCGGCATCCAGGACTTGTTTGACGATACTCGTTTGCGTTGCTCTATTTAAAAATACATTTATGAACCCCGGGCCGGCGATGTCAGTACTGGCGATACTGTCATTTTCGGGTATTGCAGCACAAATGAGGCTGGCGAGTTCGCGTGGATTCATACCAGTGCGTTTAGCCAGAACAAGAGCGATGTTGCAGGCTAAATCACCGTGCAGTGGATCTTTGGTACGGTCGATTTTAATCGACGGTATGTCCATAGCCGGGATTTGTTGCTGATCAATTAAGCGGGTAATGGCCAAATTAATCAGCTGCTGGAGGGCATCTTTCATGCAGTCTTGAATCTCTAAGTTTAGGTACACAAATCGGAAATAAAACGGGCGGCTATTATCGCCAGTCCATGTCCACTAGACAAGCAATCGCTCGGGCAAGATCGCACTATTCACCTCTCCGCATTATGGTTTAGATCGTCACTTGGGTGATGGTTTGCGTGATGGCCTTAGCGAAACGGCTTTTTGTGAACCTAATCGAATTTCTATTATGGGTGAATAAGAATGAATCCGCGTCAATTTAAACAACCTCTTGTGGGTCGACGTCTATGCTCCAGCGCAAACCGCTGGGGAGCTTATTGCCATCAATAAACTGAATGATTCTATCAATGGCTTGGTGCAAGGAGCGGCGGTGAGTGGATGTCAGCTGTAGTTGCGCACGATGACGCCCCGCTCGTTTTTCCATCACAGCAGGCAGTGGGCCGACGATTTGACAGTGGCCTTGTTGACCATTGTTGGGTTGACCACTGTTGGAGTGAGCAAGGCGTGCTTGTTCAATAGCCGCTAGAAAGCTTAGTGCTTGAGAGGGGGTTTTACTGTCGGCTCTGATGACGGCCATGTAAGAGTATGGAGGTAGAGATCTTAATGACCTTTCAGTTAATAGCGTATCGATAAGTCCCTGATAACCTTGTGCTTGCCAAAGCTGCATTAACGGGTGCTCTGGCATGTGAGTTTGGACGATGACGCGGCCAATCTGTCTGGAACGTCCTGCCCGCCCCGCGACTTGAGTTAATAGCTGGACGGTTTTCTCGGGGCCGCGAAAATCCGGGTGAAATAAGCCTTGATCTATATCGAGCACCACAACGGTGTGCAATGCGGGAAAGTGGTGTCCTTTGGCGAGCATTTGAGTTCCGACCAGAATGGTCGGCTCGCCACGGTTAATAGCTTCTATTTGCTCACCGATGGCTTTTTTACCCTGTGTCGTATCGCGATCTATGCGCACGACAGGGTATTGAGGGAACAGTGCCGAGAGGGTGTCGGTACTTTTCTGCGTGCCTTGGCCGATATTTAATAGCCGGTTAGACTGGCAACGAGGGCAGTGGCTGGGAACGCTTGCTCTCTGGTCGCAGTGGTGACAGCGTAGTTCACGGGGGCTGTTGTGTAATGTGAGTCTGGCATCGCAATGGTGACATTGAGCATGCCATCCACAATCGTGGCACATTAACAACGGTGCATAGCCTCGACGGTTAATAAATACCATCGCTTGTTGGCCTGAGCTCAAAGCATCACCGATGGCCTTAATCGCTGCGTCACTAAAGCCCTCGTGTAGCGGCAGGTTCCGGATATCGAGTAATTCAATGGTGGGAGGTTGAGCGCCTCCTGCTCGATGGTTCAAGACCGCGTGGCGGTATTTGTTGGTTTGGACATTAAACAGCGTTTCTAGTGACGGTGTCGCAGAGCCCAGTACGACGGGAATTTTTTCGAGACTGGCTCTGACGATAGAAACATCTCGTGCCGAGTAGCGAAGGCTATCTTGCTGCTTATAAGAGCCGTCGTGTTCCTCATCAATAATAATCAGTCCGGGATTAAGCATCGGGGTAAACACTGCCGAGCGCGTGCCGATGATGATTTTTGCGTAGCCTTCTTTGGCGGCTGTCCACGCGGCCAGTCGTTCCCTGTCTGTGAGGCCTGAGTGAAAAACGGCGATTGGCACGGTAAAACGACAGACAAATCGATTGATAGTTTGCGGTGTAAGACCAATTTCGGGGATAAGCACCAGGACTTGTGTGCCGCGTGATAATGCCTCGGCAATCGAGCGTAGGTAGACTTCGGTTTTACCACTACCGGTGATACCTTCGAGTAGAACAGTGTCGAATTGGCCCAGACGAGAAGCAATGGATTCACAAGCTTGTCCTTGCTCTGAATTCAGTGTTGGAAGCGCATCACTACCGAGCCCTTGCAGGATGCCTTGGCAATCGTTGGGGTAGTAGGCTTGACTCGATTCTTCAATAAGTAGCTTTTTTGCCAGTTGTAATGCGCTGGGCCGTTTATGCCCGGCATTAATAAGGTCTGCTTCAACTATGATCTGGCCAGGGTTTTGTTGATAAGCGACTCGTAAATGAGTCAATAGAGATTGTTGTTTTGGGGCGCGGGCTAATGCTGTTTCGGGCAAGCCCAAGCCGTGCGTAGTGATTTTCCAGCATCGCTGTTGATAAGCATTTTGCTCGCCTCCTTTGCGGAGTTGGTTGGGCAACAGGTTGAACAGGGTGTCGCCATAGGGGTGGTGATAATAGTCACTTATCCACTGAACCAGTGTCATTAGAGTTTCTGTCAATAGCGGCTCTCGGTCCAGGCTAGCCTCTATTTGCTTTAGGCTGCCCTTCGGCACTTCGGTGTTATTGGCATGACCTATGACCAGTCCGGTTAGCTTGCGGCGGCCAAACGAGATTCGAACACGCGTTCCCACTGCATATTCGCTGGCGAATTTTCCTGACTTTGGCAGGTAGTCGAAGTGGCGGCGCAAAGGAGACGCAATGACAACCTGTATATACTTCGATTGAGCTTGGCTCATGATGGCGCGCTTTTTTTCATTAAAGGTGGGTTATTAGTAGTAGAGGATGAGGTCGGGTCGCAAATAGTAAAGATTTTCGCCGTATTGTCCATGGCGATATTGCAAAGAGCCAGACCGTTTATGGCAAAATTCGAAGTCCCTTCAGGTGCTTGTATAGGTTGCTGGGGTGGGTCATTGGCTAAAAAAGGGCTAATAGAGCGACTATCGCTTGATCATGCAGACTTTTCTGGTAGAATCGCCGACCGTTTAAGAGGATACCGTACTGATTGCCCGTAACCCAGCCAGATAACGTGATAGTGACGTTACCGTTATATATGATGTTCATACTTAGTTGTAGTTGTAGTTGTAGTTGTAGTTGTAGCTATAATTGTAGTTATATATAAAGTTTTAAGGTGAAACGAGTGAATGAGACAGCGGTGTTCCGCGTTTGGAGTAACTAGCATTATGAAAGCCGATATCCATCCAAAGTATGAGCCTGTAAAAGCGACCTGTAGTTGTGGGGCGACTTTTGATACGCAGTCCACCACGTGTCAAGACTTCCATATCGATGTTTGCTCACAGTGTCATCCCTTTTACACTGGCAAGCAAAAATCTATCGATACCGGCGGCCGTGTTGATCGCTTTAATAAGCGTTTTGGCAGTCGTCGTAGTAAGTAAATCCTGCATTTTTGTAGCTAGCTCTACGCAGTTGCACATTGTCGTTACGCATTGTCGTTACACATTAAATGAAAAGGCTGCATTTCTCTGCCGTTTATTAGGCCAATGCAGCCTTTAAATCTCAATACTTCTTATTCCCGGCAGGCTATTAGTTGGGCGTATAGCATTCCTTCGCTGATCACTTAACTATTTTGCACAAGCGCCAACCCATTGGTTCTAGAAGTGTTTTGCTAGTTTAACCCTACAAATTGCCATTCTATGGTCTTTCTTTAGTCGTTTCGCAGGACTAATCTGTGCCATTATTACTCTCTTAATAGCTTTCGTGCCTTTTATATTTAGTTATATAGCCCTTACCCTTCATGGCAACGCTCAATTGAGTTTATCTGAGTGCATTTAGCAGAGCAAAAATTTACTGGCGCAGCAAGTTGCTGACGTCTTTTTATTATCTATTAATTTTGGTTTCAGTATGTCCAGTCAAAATCCTAACGATGATGTTAAACAACAAGCGCTGGATTATCACGCTTTTCCCAAGCCGGGCAAAATTAGTATTGAACTTACAACGAAGGCGGAAACGCAAAACGATCTTGCGCTTGCCTACAGCCCTGGTGTGGCTGAGCCGGTAAGAGCGATAGCCGCCGATCCAGAAGCGGCTTATGATTATACGATTAAAGGTAATTTGGTCGCCGTGATTACCAATGGAACAGCGATACTTGGTCTGGGAAATTTGGGTGCGTTAGCGAGTAAGCCGGTTATGGAGGGTAAATCGCTGCTGTTTAAACGGTTTGCTAATATCGACTCTGTCGATATCGAGGTTGATACTCAGG
>JAJRPK010000230.1 GCA_024280785.1 Gammaproteobacteria bacterium | reverse complement strand
CGCAAACGCACTTTCTTACCAATAACCAAACGCTTGTATTTTTTGTTAGCCTCTTCGCGAAAGTCATCACGGTCGATATATATCGTTTTGGTAAACGGTGCAATACGCGTTCCGGCACTTTCGTCTTGAGGATGATTCGTCATTGTCAGCTGATCAATCTGACCATCTGGAAAATTACTGATCACTATTTTGAGCGGGTTAAGCACTACCATCGCTCTGGTAGCATGTCGATTGTGGTGTTCCCGCACGGCAAATTCTAACATGGCCATATCAACGACACCTTTTACTCGTGTTACACCGGTAGCCTCACAAAAATTCTTAATCGCTTCGGGCGCATAACCGCGACGACGCATTCCCGAAATCGTCGGCATGCGCGGGTCATCCCAACCCGAAACTTGCTGTTCATCGACAAGTTTTTTTAGCGTGCGCTTGCTGGTGACCGTGTAGCTAATGTTTAGCCGAGAAAATTCAAACTGTCGAGGCTGCGAAGGCACCGGCAATTGTTCGAGAAACCAGTTGTACAATGGCTTGTGGTCTTCAAATTCTAAGGTGCAGATAGAATGAGTAACGCCTTCTATCGCATCGGACTGGCCATGAGTAAAATCATAAGTGGGATACACGCACCACTTATCACCGGTTTGGTGGTGAGCCACTTTGCGTATGCGATAGATAATGGGATCACGCAAATTCATGTTGGGCGAAGTCATATCGATTTTAGCTCGCAATGTACACGCGCCTTCATCAAAATCCCCTGCCGTCATTTGCACAAATAATTCGAGGTTTTCTTTAACAGTCCGGTTGCGGTTAGGACTGTCGGTACCCGGCGCGGTTAAACTGCCCCGATATTCTCTTGCTTGTTCTGCCGATAAATCGCAGACATAGGCCAAGCCTTTTTTTATCAAATCGTTTGCGTATTCATGTAATTTATCAAAATAGTCGGAAGCGTAACGGATTTCATCTGCCCACTGGAAACCCAACCATCTAATATCACCGGTAATGGCCTCAATATATTCAGCGCTCTCTTTTTCAGGATTGGTATCATCAAAGCGTAAATTGCATTGGCCGCTGTAATCCTCTGCCAAACCAAAGTTCAACCACAGTGATTTGGCGTGGCCAATGTGTAAAAAACCGTTGGGCTCGGGCGGAAAGCGCGTAACAACACGGCTGGTTTTTCCAGTGTCTAAATCTGCATCGATAATCTGGCGTAAAAAGTTAGAACTTTTTTTCTCGCCCGACTCAATCGCATCGCTGCTGTTTTCGCTGTCGCCCATTATTTTTGGTACCTATTAACTAACTTTCAACTTATGACTTAACATCTCATCTACGGATATCTAACTGACAAAGCCTATCTATCCACGGCATAGCATGCCATGTCTAAGCTACTCCTGCCTAACTTCGATTTGTACCCGCATAAATGTGTCCCTAAATATGGCTTGAAAATATGCCCTGAAAACATGCCAAAAGGCACGCCCATGACTTCAATCCACAAGGTAAACCACGTATTATAGCGTCTCCTATGCACACCCACAGATATAGATGTGGGAAAATTAAGACAATTCGGCGAGCAAATAGACAATGATTAAACTCAGCACCAATAAAGGCGATATTACAATTGAACTGGATTTTGACAACGCACCGAATACTGCGGCTAATTTTCAGCAGTATGTAGAAGATGGTTTCTACGACGGCCTTATATTCCACCGTGTCATCGATGGTTTTATGGTCCAGGGCGGCGGGTTTGACGCCGATATGAAAGAACAAGAAACTCGTGCTTCTATAGAAAACGAAGCCGATAACGGCCTTAAAAATGAAAACGGTACTTTAGCAATGGCCCGTACCGGTGACCCTCATTCGGCCAGCTCACAATTTTTTATTAATATTACCGACAATCAGTTTCTGAATCACAGCGGTAAAAATGCTCAGGGTTGGGGCTACGCAGTATTTGCCAAAGTCGTCGAAGGCATGGATATCGTCGACACTATCAAAGCGGTAGAAACCGGTTCAAAAGGTGGCCACCAAGACGTCCCGGTTGATCCCGTTGTTATCGAATCAGCAACCGTTATCGAATCAACAACTGTCGTTGAATAATTTTTACGTTGAAACCACTATGCTGAAACTACTTCGTGGTTTCAGCAACTTTTTCTCTCAGTCTAGAATAAACTCATGACAGACGCATACTCAAAGCACCATAGCCTGTTTATTTCCGACTTGCACCTCAGCGATCAAAGACCCGATATAACCCAAGCCTTTAAGAAATTTTGTGTCGAGCGCGTACTCGCTGCAGATGCTTTATATATTCTTGGTGATCTTAGCGATGCCTGGTTGGGAGATGACGACGATAGTGCAATTGCTGGCATGCTCAGGGAAACTTTAAAAACTGTTGTTGATAATGGCGTTGAAATTTTTATGTTGACAGGGAATCGTGACTTTTTAATGGGTCTAAAATTTGCTGACTACTGTGGCCTCACACTGCTTGATGACCCAGCGACTATCAATCTTTACGGACAACAAGTACTGTTAATGCACGGCGACAGCCTCTGTACCGACGATACAGAATACATGAAATTCAGGGCTCAAATCCGTGACCCCGACATGCAAGAAATGCTACTGGATAAGCCATTATCCGAACGCCGAGAGATTGCCAAGATGCTCCGCGAACACAGCCGCAGTGCAAATGCCACCAAAGCTGCCGATATAATGGATGTAAACTTGGCCCAAGTGATTAGCCAAATGCAAGAACATAGCGTTCAGACTTTGATCCACGGCCACACTCACAGACCGCACGTTCACAGCCTAGAACTACCCGAACAAAATATTAAGGCTGCCAAGCGATATGTTCTAGGAGACTGGGATCAGCAAGGATGGTGCATTACCGCCGACAAACATCGTATCGACCTCGAATCCTTTCCTTTAACCTAGCCTCTCTTTACGGGACTTTCTTGGTAAACCCTCATTACCCGCAAGGTACCTTTTTTATTTTTTGTACCGGCCAAGGTAATTCAGCTCTATAAAGTATTGCTATAGACCTACTATCGAAATCAATAATTCGCTGCTACCCGGCCCCATGATCGCGCTAGAGCCCTGTAAACGATCCAGGTTTTTTTGTGCCAGCGATGCTTCAGAACTCATTTTAACAGCTCTTTGATAATCAACTATCGCGGAGTCGAAATCACCTAACTGCTCGTGTGCCATTCCGCGATTAGTCAACGCCGCGCGGCCCACAAAAACAGACTGGCTATCATCGATAAGTAACGCCTTATTATAATAACGAATAGCTTGGTCGTAGTTACTGCCACCGTAAAATACGTTACCAATATTTACATACAAGCTGGATGAATCCCGCTGAATGTTTCTAGAGTGAAAATAATCTCTTAGCGCAGCCGACCGGCGATTCATTATTTTCTTTATCACTCCTCGATTGTTGTAAGTTTTTGCTAAATTATTTTTAGATAAGCGCTCACCACGAATCGCTCGATTACAAGCCACGAGATCATCATTGTGAACTATGCCGTGTGAGACGGCCAGTCTGGCCGCAGAAGAACATACTGAAGCGTTAGATTTGTCATAGAAATAGCTCTCGCTACTGGCTATGGCCAACGGCGAAATAAAGATCAGCATTAAAGACAAAACCATTGTGGTGTATATAAAAGTTGTCAGCACGACAACTGACGGAGTTAAGAAATCAAAAACATCAGTGCGTTTCATGAGGCTACCTCTTTACTTACTTACTTCATTTACTTACTTTGCTTAGTTAGCCTCTCTACCTTGCTCCTTGATGGCACAAATTGAAAGAATCTTCGATTACCACTTATACAACTGTAAAACCGTTTTGTTATATACAGCACATAGACTTAGAATCAATAGTAATTAAACTCTGTAAGTATTTGATTTTTATAATATTTAGTAATGCATTAAATGAAGGCAACATATGAGTGATAAATAACAAGCCAGAACTTTTTCCCAAAAACCGACTATATTTAAACGTCGCATATATAAGAGCGCTCGCGTATCGTAAGCAGACTAACTACCTCTAGTTCGCAAACTTTTTTAATCTTTTTACTTTCTCTCTAACACCATCTCCTGCTGCATCACTCTACGTAATTTAGCAACCATTAGCAGTCCCGCAATCAACAGGCTTACAACCATCGCGATCCAAAAACCTCGGGGGCCACCAAAACCGGGTAGCCAATCGTAAAACCCTAGACCAATACCCAGCGGCATTCCAATCACCCAAAAAGCAAGTATTTGGTAACGCGGTGGACTAGCGGTCTCTTTATACGCACGCAGTGCCGATAGCGCAGCCACTTGTAAGCAGTCTACCAGCTGAAACAACGCACCAAATAACAATAAGCTAGCT
>JAJRPK010000229.1 GCA_024280785.1 Gammaproteobacteria bacterium | reverse complement strand
TCAATTGTCGCCTTTGCTGAAGACGACGAAGTATTAGTAGGTCAATCAGCGAAACGTCAGGCAGTGACTAACCCAGAAAACACAGTGTTTGCTGTGAAGCGTCTGATTGGACGTAAGTTTGACGATGCTGAAGTACAAAAAGATATTTCCATGGTGCCTTACAAAATCGTAAAAGCCGATAATGGTGATGCATGGGTTGAAGCACGCGGTAATAAAATGGCTGCGCCAGAAGTTTCAGCACGTATCTTGATGAAAATGAAAAAGACCGCTGAAGATTTTCTGGGCGAACCAGTCACTGAAGCTGTAATTACCGTGCCGGCTTATTTTAACGACTCTCAACGTCAGGCGACTAAAGATGCCGGACGAATAGCTGGGCTGGAAGTAAAGCGAATTATTAATGAGCCAACGGCTGCGGCGTTAGCTTACGGCATGGATAAAGGCGGCGGTGATCGGACTATAGCGGTATACGACTTGGGTGGTGGTACCTTTGATATTTCAATTATCGAAATTGCCGATGTCGATGGCGAAATGCAATTTGAAGTGCTGTCAACTAACGGTGATACTTTTCTTGGCGGTGAAGATTTCGATCTAACGTTGATTGATTATCTTGCATCAGAGTTTAAGAAAGATAGCGGCATGGATCTTAAAGGCGACCCATTGGCGATGCAGCGATTAAAAGAAGCCGGCGAAAAAGCAAAAATTGAGCTGTCTAGCTCGCAGCAAACCGAGGTGAATTTACCTTATATTACCGCGGATTCTTCGGGGCCTAAACATTTGGTTGTAAAGTTATCTCGCGCTAAGCTTGAATCGTTAGTTGAAGATTTGGTTGATCGTACGCTAGAGCCTGTCAGGATTGCACTTAAGGATGCAGATTTGAGTGTGTCCGGGGTCGATGAAGTATTGTTGGTCGGTGGTCAGACTAGAATGCCTTTGGTACAAGAAAAAGTGGCGGCGTTTTTTGGCAAAGAGTCGAAAAAAGACATTAATCCTGACGAAGCGGTTGCGATGGGTGCGGCGATTCAAGGCGCGGTGTTAGCGGGCGATGTTACCGATGTTTTATTGTTAGACGTAACACCATTGACTTTAGGTATTGAAACAATGGGTGGTGTGGCGACACCGTTGATTGATAAAAACACAACTATCCCGACCAAGAAGTCACAAATTTTTTCTACGGCAGAAGACAACCAGTCGGCGGTGACTATTCACGTTGTTCAGGGTGAGCGAAAGCAATCTGCCAACAATAAATCCCTGGGACGATTTGATTTGACGGACATCCCACCGGCAAGCCGTGGCGCTCCTCAAATCGAAGTAACTTTTGATATCGATGCTAACGGAATCTTGCATGTTTCAGCTAAGGATAAAGCAACCGGTAAAGAGCAGTCGATTGTTATCAAGGCATCTTCCGGGTTGTCCGATGAAGAAATCGACAACATGGTTAGAGACGCAGAAGAAAATGCCGAGGCAGATCGCGAATTTGAAGCATTGACCGGCGCACGGAATACAGCAGAAGGACTGGCTAATGCCTCACGTAAAGCGCTTGAAGAAGCCGGTGATAAGGCGACGGACGATGAGAAAAGTGCAATCGAAGGCGCCATTAAGGAAGTAGAGGAGGCACTAAAAGGTGACGATAAAGACGCGATCGAAGCGGCTACCACCAAACTGACAGAAGCTTCATCGTCGTTGGCGCAAAAGATGTATGCCGAACAGGCTGAGCAAGGTGGCGATGCTGGAGGTGAGCAAGCTGGGGCAGGGCAGTCTGGAGAAGAACAGCCTGCGGCAGATGACATCGTCGATGCTGAGTTTGAGGAAGTAAAAAGCGACAACAAGTAGACTGCCGATAATTGCTCTGTTTGGGGCGAAATTATCAAAGGGGCTGACGTTTATTGACGTCGGCCCCGTGTCGTATCTGGTGTAGCGAATAGTTGGGTATTATGTGGCGGCAAAATAAATCAGCTGCTCTAAAAAGTAAAAATATTATGCCCAATTTATTAAACATTGATTGAATTGATACAGTAGCGGTAAAAAAAGCATTATGTCAAAACGTGATTTCTATGAGATTCTTGGTGTCGGTAAGCAGACCGAAGCAAAAGATATAAAAAAGGCCTATCGCCGAATTGCTATGAAATATCATCCAGATCGCAACCCGGATGATCCAAAGGCCGAAGATAAATTCAAAGAGGCTAGTGAAGCCTACGAAATCCTGAGCGATTCCCAAAAACGTGCGGCATACGACCAGTATGGTCATGCTGGGGTAGACCCTCAAATGGGTGGAGGGGGTGCGGGAGGAAACTTTAGCGATATCTTTGGTGATGTGTTCGGCGATATTTTTGGTGGTAGTAGTGGCCAAAGGCGTTCGGGCCCGCACCGGGGGTCTGACCTTCGATATAATTTACAGCTTGGTTTAGAACAGGCCGTTCACGGCGACACACTAGAAATTCGCGTGCCGACGCTGATCGAGTGCGACAGTTGTGAAGGTTCGGGAGCCAAAAAAGGCAGCTCACCCATTAGCTGCACCACTTGCGGTGGGCAAGGTCAAGTTCGGATGACGCAGGGTTTTTTCTCTGTTCAGCAAACTTGCCCTAATTGTCAGGGCCAAGGTTCAGTGATTAAAGACCCTTGTGGAACTTGCCGAGGGCAGGGTCGAGTAGAAAAAACTAAAAAATTGTCAGTTAAAGTTCCACCGGGAGTTGATACGGGTGATCGAATTCGGTTGACGGGTGAGGGCGAAGCTAGCCCCGATGGTGGGCCTGCAGGTGATTTGTACGTACAAGTCAATGTGCGAGATCATGCGATATTTGAGCGCGATGGCAAGCACTTGTACTGTGACGTACCGATTGCTTTCCCCGGAGCGGTATTGGGCGGCGAGTTAGAAGTGCCTACACTCGAGGGGCGTGTGAAATTAAAGATTCCAGCCGAGACCCAAACCGGTAAAATGTTTCGCCTGAGGGGCAAAGGTGTGACGCCGGTTCGGGGAGGGAGTCAGGGCGATTTAATGTGTCGCGTTGTGGTCGAAACCCCGGTTAATTTATCCAAAGAACAAAAAGAATTGATTAAGCAGCTACAAGCCAGTTTAGAAACAGCGGGTGATAAGCAATCACCCCGTAAGAGCTCTTGGTTTGAAGGGGTAAAATCTTTTTTTGACGATATGAAGGGTTGATCTTGCGTTAGTGCTCGGGGATTATAGATAGTGCTCGGGAATTATAGATATAGAATGATGGCTTGCGGGTTGCACGAGGCAAGTCAGAACCTTATTTTCCGGACCCTATGATTTAGCTCCTATACCTATGATTTAGCCCCTATAAATATAGAGAAAACAAATATGATCAGAGTTGCAGTGACCGGCGCGGCGGGTCGCATGGGTAAAACCTTGATTGAAGCCTTGGTTAATTCACCTTTGGCGGCACTTACTGTAGCGCTAGAGCATTCAGAAAGCACACTCATTGGTGTGGATGCTGGAGAGTTGGCAGGTGTCGGTAAAAATGGCGTTATCATCAGTTCTGATTTGGCGGCCGATGTCGACAACTTTGATGTTTTAGTCGATTTCAGTGTCCCTGTAGCCACGTTAGCCAATGCTCAAATATGCGCGGCTAATTCCAAGTCGATGGTGATTGGGACAACGGGTTTTGATCCGCGCCAGAAAAAAGAATTGGATGCATCGATGCAGCAGATGCCTGTGGTTATGGCGGCTAATTACTGTGTTGGGGTTAATCTTTGTTTTAAATTAGCTGAAACGGCTGCAAGGGTGCTGGGTGACACATCAGATATAGAAATTATTGAGGCACACCACCGGGATAAAGTCGATGCTCCGTCAGGTACCGCACTGCGTTTAGGAGAGGTGATAGCGGCAGCAACTGGCCGAAATCTAGCCGATGTTGCCGTCTATGGAAGAGAGGGTCAAACCGGTGCGCGAGATCAAAAAACGATTGGTTTTGCGACGATAAGGGCCGGGGATATAGTG
>JAJRPK010000228.1 GCA_024280785.1 Gammaproteobacteria bacterium | reverse complement strand
TCATCAGAACCGCGAGCGATGAGCGCAGGTCCCACAGTATTTACGGTAACAAAGGGGAACGGCGCCCCAGCAATACGTGTCTCTTCAAAAAAGATCAACTGCTCTTGCGCACCCCAGCCTTTGCCGCCGAATTCTTTCGGCCAACCCACCGTCAACCAACCGTCTATGCCCATTTGACGAATCGTTTCTTTGTAAGTGTCGCCACCCTCAACACCGCGAACGGCTTCAATTCGCTCTGGCGTCATCAAGTTTGAAAAATAGGATCTTAGTTCCTGTCGAAGCGCAATTTGTTTGTCTGTGCAACGGAGATACATAATTAATTACCGAATGAGTCAATTTTTTTGAGTTAGTTAGGGTAATGAGACAACAACATGACCAACAACGTGATTGCCCAGTTTATTTTTTCCTACCACCTTTAATTCTACCGACTTATTATCTTCGTTAACCGCTACGACTTCGCCACTCATAGTCATCGTGTCTCCGGGATAATTAGGTGCGCCCAATTGAATAGCCACTTTTTTTAATTGGCCCGTCGAGCCGGTCCAATCCGTCACAAAGCGACCCACATAACCATTGCTAGTTAATATATTCATAAAAATATTGGGCGATCCCAGAGCTCTGGCTGCATCTTGGTCATGGTGTACATCTTGATAATCTCGGGTAGCGATCGCTGATGCAGTAATTAATTTTGCGGTAATTTCAACATCCAAAGATGGCAGTTGATCACCCATGCGTACATCGCTAAAACTTAGAGTTTTCATACAACAATCTCCAACTCAGGGTTGTGGGCTAACTGGCTACCAAGCTGGGCAAGCTGCTCTTGCCCTCCGCCCAATGTAAATTCCAATTGCTTTGCCCATAAAAAGAAACGATGTATAGGATAATCAACATCGGAGCCCAAACCCCCGTGTAAGTGCTGGCCGGTGTGACCCAAACGATGCCCCGCTTCGCAGGCCCACCACTTTGCGGTACGAGATTCAGCCGTTGCATCCAGACCTTCACTCAACCGCCACGCCGCCTGCCAAATACAGGCACGTAGTGCCGCACAATCCATGTATCCGTTAGCCGCTCGGTGAGTCACCGCCTGAAACGCCGCTAACGGTTTATTAAATTGATGTCGCTCACTCACATAAGCCGCTGTGCGGGTTAAAATTTCCTGCACCACTCCCAATTGCAATGCCGATAGCGCGGTATAGCATCGCTGTAACATCCATTCAATCATCGAATTATTAGCGATCGAATCTGACAAGCCGCGCTCGCCCAAAAAGCGACTCGCATCGAGATCCATTGAATCAAAAGACAAGCGGTAATGCGGCTCGCCATTACTAGCCCGTTGTAAATCCAATAAAACCGGGTCCTTATTAACGTCGAGCATATAGATTGACCATCCACCCCGATCGATAAACGGCAGCAGTATAACCGCCGCCCCTGCCGCAAAAGGAACATCGCCGATCACACCAGAAATGGTATCGTCATCGACGACCAAACTCGTCCCCAAACCTTCTCGCGCCACATCGGCAAACGCTAAACTAAAATGCGTTTCACCGGCAATCAGGGCAGGCAACAGAACTTCACACTGGTCGCTGGTTGCAAATTTTTCAATGGCTGCTGCTGCCACGATACTCTGCCATAAAGGGAGTTGCGATAACACAACACCTTGAGCTTCAAACAATGCAGTGACTTCCAGAAAGCCCATAGCACTGCCGCCCCATTTTTCACTTATACTGGCACCCAATAATCCAGCCTCTGCAAGCGTAGCCCATAAATCTGAATCGAACCCTCGCTCACCCTCGTGACTTGAGCGGTGATATTCATCATCGACGATATCGCAAAATATTTTTTGCGCTAACTCTTCTATCGAGCTGTGTATTTCTGTTTTAGCAAAATCCATAATGTAACTTGCCTCAGATCGTTATCGGGTTCTTGTAGTTTTTACGCTCAAATTTATCTTACTAACGAGTTAGCCTGTGCTGCCAGCAGGTTTATACTTTAAAACGCGAAATCGCATATTCCCTACTTTTTCGCCTCGTTGATTAAAAAAGTCACTCAACTGCGTGATAAAATAGCCGGCCCCTAAGGCCGTTTTCTTTAACCCTGAAATGGCTTCTATAATGCTGCTAACACTGATTTCATCGCCTTCGCATATCGGTAAAAAATACTCCTGCTCGCAATTGGTAGCTACAACTCCCGGGTACCCCGCATCATTCAAGACCGGCATGACGGGCATGCCTTCCCGAGTATCTGAACCCGGCGGGTGCTGTCCGGCATAGCCCGTCATCGTCCACGCTTGCATCATCGTCGCCGGCGCCACTACTCCTCCCTCTTTACCTCCAACAGCCGCCGCCGCGTCAGGATCAAAGTACACTGGATTGGTATCACCCATGGCTTCACACCAATGGCGAATCATCGCTCTATTCACCGTATCCCAACTTAAAAAAGGACCGGCCTCTGCCCCCACAAATGAATCGATTTGATGCTGCAATGTGCTTTCGTCATCAGTCACTAAACTTCCCCTACCTTATAAATCGAACATGTGCCACAAAAGGCAACACGCAAAACAAAGGCCTACACGGCCTCAAAAATAAATTTAATCTCGCGAGTTACTCATCAATTTTTGTTATTCTGAGTATCAATCATCTTAGGATTGACCTGATTAGCTTCATCATAACGAGAGTGAGCTTAGTTCGCCCCTCAATTCTATGTCATCTAACCCGCAGCCTTATATACGATTCCGATCAATTCTAAACTGCCGCGCAGCGGGCTGACGCTTATAAAACGGGCTAACTTTCTTTACTGCCCCTCATTCATGGCAAAACTATGCCTCCAGGGCAGAATGGCACTTACTTAAGTGACAGTGTTTTAGCTTCTACCCGCATAATTCTGGTGTTTATCCCCAGAAAAAGCGCGGTAAATACGTCCATGTAGCTCAACTGTGGCATCCATGCCACAGATGTTTTTCTGGGGATAAACACCAGCATTATGCTTAAGTAAGTGCCATTCCCTCTAGCACACGCAATTTGTACATTTATCTGGCAACTATCTGGCAACGCCAGAAGAGTGATTTTTTCTCAACCAAGAATCTAACCGACAAAGATTTTAATCCTGTGCGCTTGAGCTGTGCGTGTAAACCCTTTACGCTTGCCAGCTTATTTAACAACATCAATTCAGAGAATTCCTTATGGCTCTTCAACTCGGATTAATGCTCGGCTACTCTGGCCGTCATATCGACATTGACTACGAACAAATTAAACAGGCCGAGGCACTAGGTTTTGATTCGGTCTGGACAGCGGAATCCTGGGGCTCTGACGCCGTTTCCCCGCTAGCCTGGATCGGACCGCAAACCTCTAAAATTCGATTGGGCACCAGCATCATGCAAATGCCAGGGCGCACACCGGCGAATACGGCAATGACCGCTTTGACTATGCAGCAGTTATCTGGCGGGCGTTTCGTGTTGGGCTTAGGGACTTCCGGCCCGCAAGTTGTAGAAGGCTGGCACGGCAAACCCTGGCATAAGCCTCTGACGATGACCCGCGAATATATTTCTATCGTAAAAAATATATTCGCTAGAGAAGGAAAACTGGAATTTAGCGGCGAGTTTTTCGACATCCCTTATAAAGGAGAGAACAGCAAAGGTATCGGCAAACCGTTAAAAACCATGATTCATCCCACCGAACCTATCCCCATTCACTTGGGGTCAATGTCAGCCAAGGGGCAAGAAATTGCGGGCGAGCTCTGCGATGGTTTACACCTCACCTGCATGATTCCTGAAAAGCCAGAAGTCATTCTGGATAATGTTAAACGCGGTTTTGCCAAACGTACCGACGGCAAAAAATGGGAAGACTTTGAAATCATTACGAGCTCTCCTCTTGTTATTTTAGAGCCGGGTGAAAGTCTCGATTCAGCGCAAGGAAAAATGTACGGCGTCAAGTCAGGACTCGCTCTGTATATAGGCGGCATGGGAACTAAAAAGAAAAACTTTTATAAAGAATACTTTGCCCGTGCAGGGTTCGAAGAAGAGTCCAATAATATTCAAGATTTATTTTTATCGGGTAAGCAGGATGAAGCTGTTACAGCCGTCACGGACGAAATGGTTCGCACCATCAACCTTGTTGGTACCAAAGAAGAAATTACTGAACGTTTTCAATTGTGGAAAGAGTCGCCACTAACGACTATGTTGATTTCTGCCCAACAACCGGAGGCTATTGAACTATTGGCTGAGTTAAATGCTTAACGGTGAGTTTAAAAGCTAAGAATATTT
The DNA here is from genome assembly GCA_024280785.1 of Gammaproteobacteria bacterium. Classification (GTDB taxonomy): domain Bacteria; phylum Pseudomonadota; class Gammaproteobacteria; order Pseudomonadales; family UBA7434; genus UBA7434. The sequence goes on along the minus strand of JAJRPK010000228.1, from coordinate 360 downwards.
TTATTGTTTATTGTTTAATGCCACAATGCCGTAAAACCTAATCTAAGCGATAAAGTTTTACGGCATATAGCTAAGGGTTAACGTTTTACAAAAAGTCTGTCTTCAACGGCCCTACCCGTTCAGCAATGGTAGAAAGTTTGGCGCGATCAAAACCATAAAAATCTATCGCATTACCTCCCAGCATTGCTTCGACATCATCTTGCTGCAAACCTTTAAACGAATCTAATAGAGCGGAATGGGTCTTTGGCCAAGAACCCTCTGGATGAGGAAAGTCATTACCCCACATCATTAGACCAGCACCAATTTCATGATATTTTTCTGCATCAGAGCGCGGCATAACCGATGCGCCTATCGCACAAT
>JAJRPK010000227.1 GCA_024280785.1 Gammaproteobacteria bacterium | reverse complement strand
GGAGGGTTAAGGCAGCCTGTTATTTTTACTCCCGATTTAAAAAATGTCTTTAACCGTTCTGCGCCAAAAGCCAACGAAAATAATCTTAATCAAAAATCAAGCATCAAATATGAAAAAGCAGGGGTCACTCAAGACGAACTAAAGGTCATTTGGCAGAAACTACAACAGTTTATGATTCAGCAACGTCCTTATCTGAATGACTCTTTAACACTTCCAGATCTAGCCGATTCACTAGCGATAACACCACACCAGTTAAGCCAGGCAATTAACCAATGCGGCGGCCACAATTTTTATGAATTGGTTAATCGCTATCGTATTGATGCCGCCAAACAATTGCTAGACTTAGCTGAAAACAAGGCGCGAAAAATACTCGATATTTCCATGGAGGTAGGTTACGGTAGCCAGTCAGCGTTCTACTCACATTTCAAAAAGCAAGTAGGACTTACCCCCGCTGCGTATAAAAAAAATAGCCAGGGCTTTAACAAGCAACATATCTAACGAATAATTTATTCTTAAGGCAAAAAATTTAAGCTTTGAATTGAATTCATGCTCGATTAGATTTTAAAGGGTTGGATCTTATCAGTAGATGTAAATAAGGTTTTTTTATTATCGATGCCAGCTAGCATCGAGCTTACAGCCATTTTTTCTGCACCAATGTTTGCCAAATTCGGTGCAGCAAGTACTGGAACTATTGTTAAGGTACCGCTAACTTGTACGGCAAGACCTCGCGCATAGAACTCTACACTCTTTGAAAAATCCCCCTCCGCTGCATACAGATTAGCTAACCCAGCATAAGCATCTGTACTCTCCTCTAATGCATTACTTTGTTCAAAATACGTTGCTGCTTTATCCGTTAAGCCATGATGGCTGCAAATCCGTCCCAACGCTAATCGTAATGCCGCGCTATCGGGGTTCGATTTTAATAGCTTTTCAGCAAAGGCAAGCTGCTTATCAAATTGCTGGTTAGCTGTTAATCCGTACAAAGTAATCAATCTGGAGTCAAAAGAACGATGCAACTGCAACCTTAATTCACGCTCTGCATCCGCCACAGAATTTACCGAAATTAGATTCTCTGCATAACAAGCCACGACTGCCGAATCCTTTTTCATTGTTCCTGGCAAAGACTTCCAACACGTTAACAACTCATTAAGCCCTGAATCCGACCCCAACACCAACATTGAACAACAAGCCTCACGTTCTAAAGCATCGACATCCTGCCGACTACTAGCACTGTACTTACGTAATGCCGGCAATAACTTCATCAAACTATCCCAATCGTTAAGCTGCTGATATACAGTCGCTAGCAAACCCAACACGACGGGATGATGATGCACTTTCTTTTTAGCTCTCAGCAAAGTAGCTAACGCCTGCTCGTATTGGCCATTGTTAATTTGCAATTCAGCTTGGGTCAAACCAATGGCAACATCAGCCCCTTCAGTAGACAACTCAGCTTGCTTAAGAAAAGACGTTACCGCTTTCTCATCACCCATCGCCGCACTAGCCCTTGCGGCAAACAAATAATTTACTAACGGGGTCGATGAATTACCGGCTGACTTCGACAAGGATTTTCTCGCAAAGTCCCAGCGGCCCTCTACAAATGCGATCAAGCCGTGGGTCGTTCTATTTAAACCTCGACGGCGACGTCTGTTTTGCGCCCACCCTAACACCCCGCTTCGGGTGCTTAGTAACATACGCAGCACTGCAATCGAAAAATACAACGTGACAAAGGCAAATAAATTCAATATGACGGCGACTACAAAAGGCATCTCTACGGTATATTCTCCAACCGCTATCAACAAATACCCACTACCCTGCGCTGATACAAGGTACACAACTGTAGCCACTGTCAAAGCCAATAAAACAATAACGAAAAGCCGCCTCATAACTCTGCCTCTGCTTTATTGGCTTGCTCTGCAATTAAGGAAGACTTCGATATAGCAATATTTTTATCACTACTTAGATCAACCGAATTAGTGGCCGCGCTAGCTGCTTTCTGCTTGCGCTCTTTGTCTAGCTGGCCCATCGAAACATCTCCCTGGTTCAAGCGATGCTGATCCGCAATAAACGCTTTAATGGCCAGTAAAGAATGGCTTAAATCGGGAAGCTGTAGCACCACTTGCACGGCAGACAACTGCTCGAGATTTTCAGTCATCATTTGAACTGCCGATTCATCCGCTGGGAAATAGTCAGCTATCCAATCAACGGCGTTAGTGAGACTATCAGAATAAATCTGCTGTCGCCCATCAAGCAAAGCAAGTTGTGCTTGACTCAACAACAACCGCAAATTACCTCGCAAGTAATATTGCTGTTCCGGAGGTAGCAAAGGCTTTATTTCTTCACCGCGGCGCTGGACAATAACCATAGACTTTAACTCGTGCCAAGTGGAAAGCCCAATAGCCGTTAATCTCTGCTGCCAACTCAATGAAGCAGCCACCTCAGGCTCTAGGCTATCGCTGGGCGACGAATTACTGAGCGCCAAATTTTTAGCAGAAGTAAATTTCGGCAGCACCAATAGCGGCAATTTATCTATCTGGCCAGACAGGGCCGAGAGCTGCAGAAAAACCCCTTCCAGGTCTTGCTGGCCAACGATCGCTAATGCTGCGCGGTCATCGGCTATCGCTTTTCTTACATTAAATAAGCGCGGGTCGCCTAACTCTAAAAGAATTTGATCGGAAGCCCGCAGCAAATTAAGTGCTGTTACGCCGTCTTTCGATAACAGAATTCTCTGGTTGGCCAAACGAAGTAAATACTCTACCTCCGCTAAACGCCAATCATCCGTCGTCGTCGCCGTCAGCGAAAGCAGACGGCGACTGTGGCCATCAATAACGACACTGGCATCCTCTAGCGCAACGCGAAGCGATGATAATTCACGGCCCCGCGCCGCCAACTCGTCACTCAAATAACTGTGGTTACTGGCTACTGTGCGCTGATAATTTTGCAACTGTTCCTGATCGTTAGTCGAATTACCTGAGAGCACCTGCAGCTGATCCTGCTGTTGCAGAAGAATCCAGCCGAGACAAGCAACCACCAGCGCAACCAATACCGCCAACAATAAAGCAAGACGGGCTACGCCATTTCCTTTTTTTTCGGTCACAGCGGTTACTGGAGATTTCAAACTATTTTCTATCAAGACAGCACCTTTAACAGGATCACTGTCTGTAACCGAATTTTCTTTTTTATCACTATCTACTTTGTTTTCCGTCATAATTTTATTTCCTGTATTTGCGACTCTGCGGCCAAAATCCACTAAGACCGCCTGCAAAAATACTTTAACATGACACGCCAAAACTTATTCTTTATGTTAGAAGAAGAAAGTTTACCTCGCCAAAACTCCCAGCCTTAATTGTAAGGATTGACAAATCGCTTCAGCCCCTGCGTTTTCTGCCACCGTGATGTCAACAAAGCCTTGTTCTTCCGCTAATTTCATTACCCGACCAGATGGAACGACTACGGGGGTCGACTTAGCCTCTGCGATAAAGTTTTCCACCCGTGCCGACAACAAAGTATTGTCCAAGCCGTCTATTGGCCGATAGAGTGTTTTCTCTTGCCGCAGAAATTCACAAAAATTATTCAACGTTTCACCACTAGCAAAGGTTATAGCGGACACCGCTGAAAACTTTGCAGCATCGTTAAAATCATCAACCACTAGCCTCTCTTGATTTAGTTTACCGGAAGCGATTAAAACATCGTAAAGTTTTTTTCTCCAAGCCGATGCGGAAAAATCAGGACAATGGCGTTCATAAACTTCACAGCAATGAACATTGGCCCCTCGTGACTCCAGCGTATCGGTGATAGTTTGCCGGCCACCAACTCCTCGTATTAGGGTAATATCTTTACCGGCAATATCGTTTAATATCTCTAGAGCCAATAGACTTTCGCTATCTTGCGCACCGAAAAAGCCATCTTCAAATTCTGCTCGAGAATCTGCTATCCGCCAGCCTTCAGCCCTAAGCGCCTTTTCGGTTGCCGCTCCAATGGCAACGCAGGGTAAACCTTTAGGCCAATCAATATCATTCGCGGCAATAAAAGAGGAGGTCCATTTTACCGCATTGCTGCTAATAAAAATTGCATAACTTCGCTGCACTAGTTGATTTAGCTCGTGTTTGACACGGCTTTTACGGTCACGCCCCGCTACTCCACGAATTTCTAGCATAGGCAGATAAACGCTATTAAAACCACCACGATTTAACACATCGATTAGGTTTTCTGATTGCTCCTTCGGCCTCGTTACTAGCACGCGGTGAAGACTCGATAGTTTAACCACTGACATCATTTTTTGTCTAAGCCGTTATTGCTTTGCATAGGCTTCATCGAGCAATGCTTTCGCCCCTTGAGTCAGTAAACCTCGCGCCACCTGCTGGCCAAGGTTTTCAGCCAGATTTATATTTTTATCCGCCGATAAATCAACTGAAGCACTGACGTCTAAAGAAACAGCACCGCTATCAATCAATAACTGACTGCCATCGATAGCGCCCACGCGCCCTTCCAGTTTTAGCACGCCGTCTTCTATCTGAGCAAAGCCTGCAATCGGGACCTGACAACCTCCATTCAGATAGCGATTCATCGCTCGCTCAGCGCTGACGCAAAGAGCGGTATTTAAATGATGTAGTGGCTGCAATAACTTTTGGATCGCCAGATCATCGGCTCGCAGCTCTATCGACAAAGCTCCTTGACCTACAGCAGGCAACATAATTTTAGGGGCAATAAGGCTACTAATGCGTTGTGCGAAACCCAGCCTTCGAAGGCCTGCCGCCGCCAAGATAATCGCATCAAATTCTTTCTCATCGAGTTTTTTTAAACGAGTGTTCACATTGCCGCGCAGGGTAGCAAATTTAAGGTCTGGCCGTAGCTGGCTCAACTGACACTGCCGCCTTAAACTGGAAGTGCCGACAATCGCGCCCTGTTGCAGATCCTGTATCAAGGCTGCGCTTTGAGTGTTGGCCTGCGGAAATACCAGTGCATCATAAGGGTCTGCACGTTGGCAAATCACTCCTAATAATAGCCCTTCAGGTAAGTCCATCGGCACATCTTTAGTAGAATGCACGGCAATATCTGCCCGACCATCCAACAGTGCTATTTCTAGCTCTTTAACAAACAAACCTTTGCCACCCACTTTCGCCAGCGGAGCATCGAGAATTTTGTCTCCCTTAGTCGACATCGGAAGCAACTCCACTTGAATTCCTGGCTGCAAGCGATGCACTTCATCGCGAATAAATTCAGCCTGCCATAGGGCAAGTGGACTTTTACGTGTCGCAATAGTCAATTTTTTAAGTACGCGCTCTGAATGGTCAGTCACTGTAGTCCCGATGTAGTCCCGATGTAGTTCCGATGTAGTCCCGTATAAAAAACTGGTGTAAAGATCTCTAGCCAGCTAGATTGGTGTGGCTTATATGATATGCAAATACAGCGGCAATGTCGTTTAAAGAAAGAGGGTAACAGCAACAATCTCGACAATTTTATGGTCATCAAGGTGGTCACCAAGACGGCCATCAAGCAAAAGTACCTATTTGTTATAAGATCTTTATCAATCGCCTGATCTCAGCAAGGTGACGACGACTCACCACAGGGGTCACAGTAGTGCCAGCCAATTTGACGACCCGTTGTTCGCCATTGTGAGCACCGACGCCGTCAATAGAAAGGTCTTTTTCTAAGCCTTGAATATACTGCTTCGCGACGAGTGCATTGCGATGGACCCTGACAAACAGAGTGGAAAACTCCTGCTCAAGCTCTTTAAGGCTCTGACTTAGCAACACCTCTCTATTTTCGATGTAAGCGCTTACATACTTGCTATCTGCCATAAATAAACGAATGCTCTCCACATCTAGCAACTCATAGCCATTAGACGTCCGAGTCGAAATACAACGCCGAAGCTCTTTACCCAGATGATCATCGGCTTCTCTTGGCAGCGCATTTTGCTCATAGTGAGTATTGCTCAACCCTGCGAGTTGCGAACGATTGACGCTCTGTGCCTTAGTTAAACAATCCAGCAGCGGATCGACGCCCACCGGCTTGAGCAAATAACCCACAGCGTGAACTTCAAAAGCAGCCAACGCATGTTCATCAAAAGCCGTACAAAATATAACCGCTGGCGGCTCACTCTGCTCGGCCAAATGCCTCGCTGCCATTAAGCCATCCATGCCTGGCATCCGTATGTCCATTAACACGATATCGGGTGAAAGCGAGGTATTCGCGTCCAAAGCCTGCTCTCCGTTAGCGGCCTCGCCCACTACACAGTAACCGGATAATGCCTCTACCATCGCTTTCAATCTAAGTCGCGCCGGCCGTTCATCGTCAACCACTAGCACCGTACGCTGCGCAACTTGATCGCTCATACCGGATGATCTCATGCTAGATACTCACCTCGCCTTGCTCTGAACCAAAAAACAGGCCCTCGCTTTTTTCAGGAAACGTTAATCTCGCGGTAAAGTGTTCGGTATCTGAGCTTAGTATCAAAGTCGCGCGATCCTCAGCGGTAACCGGGTCTCTATAAATTGCAGTAAGTCGAGCTTGAATATTGTCGAGCGCGATGCCATTACGGTTATCATCCGACGGTGCTTCAGCACCCCCGCCATGAGCAAGCGTCGCCTCTGGAATGGCAGAAGAGTTAGATATAGGAGCCAATGGATTTTGCACCGATATGTGCAACAAACCGTTGGAGATTTCGCTTTTAATCAGCAAGACACCTGTCTCTGGTCGTCGCTCTATACCATGATAGATTGCGTTTTCTATCAATGGTTGCAACGTAAGCGGTGGTAATTGAAAATCATCGGGCACTTTAGACAACTGCCAATCGACTACCAGGCGCTCGCCGAGGCGTTGTTGCTCAATCCTCAAGTATGCCTGACAAATACTTAACTCCTGCTGCCAAGACACCAACACATCGCTTTGCGATAACGAAGCGCGGAACAATGCCGCCAAATCCTCCACCGCTCGCTCTGCTTCTTCAGGTGCATAACTAATTAAACTGGCAATGGTGTTCATACTATTAAACAAAAAGTGAGGACGAATTCTTGCGTGTAAAGCATCCACCTTGGCATTTTGCGTTGCTCGCTGCTCTAGCCTCCAACCTTGCTGTACGTACATATAGCGCAAACAAATCGCCGCCAACACTCCCACAATAATCAAATCTCGCGACAACCATAAACCCGTCCATTGACGCCAGTCACCACTATGAAAGATCCACTGAGCTCCCGTGTTAGTCGCCAATGTCACCAGCATTATCCAAGTAAAGCATATACCGCTGGAGGCCCGAGGAGATAAACGATTGATAATTGGTCTTAAGTGGCAAAGGCCAACCGTCGATAAAATGCCAATCCACTGCGCATACAATGACAGCAACGACAACTGCTCCCAATTATACCCCCCCAATCGACTGGTACTTAACACGTAGATAATAACCACCAATTCAGTCACCAGCAGCACCGCCAGCACGACGGGTAAGCGGCATAAATCCGGTAAAAACTGGTTAGTGACTAAAGGTAATTTATTCATCATTGCACAGGGTAATAGACCAACGATAAGTATAGTTGCTATTAGCAATGGCGGTAATCTGCCAGCCTCGCACACTATAGCTGTAGTTCACACATTAGCCATAAGTTATACTATGCCGCTTAGACCCACCCAATTCTACGGTTTTTGCCCATGGCCTCTGACAAGTCCTCATCTTCTCCTGTTAGCTCCTCGCAAGCGACGGACACAGCTTCTAGCTCAACCAGCAATAGCCTGTGGGGAGGGCGATTTCAAGAACCCACCGATGCCTTCGTAGAACGTTTCACGGCTTCTGTGCAATTTGATCGCCGCTTGTACACTCAGGATATCCGAGGCTCCATTGCTCACGCCTCAATGCTAGCTAAAGTTGGCGTCATTACAGACGACGAATCGCAGAAAATAATCACCGGCCTAAAAGCTATCAGCGACGACATCAGCAATGAAACTTTCGACTGGTCCGTCGCTCGTGAAGATGTCCACATGAATATTGAAGCCGCTCTAACGGAAAAAATAGGTGACGTCGGCAAAAAACTGCATACCGGACGCTCTCGAAACGACCAGGTCGCCACCGACATTCGCTTGTATTTACGCGACGCCATCGACGCTGTTGTTGCCCAATTAACTCGCTTGCAACAGGGCTTAATTAGCTTGGCCACGCGCGAGGCCGCCACCATCATGCCAGGGTTTACCCATTTGCAAACGGCACAGCCAGTTACCTTTGGTCACCATTTACTGGCCTGGAACGCCATGTTAGAGCGCGATTATTCACGATTAAAAGACTGTCAAACTCGAATGAATGAGTGCCCCTTAGGTGCGGCTGCACTTGCTGGAACTACTTACCCCATCGATAGAGAAATGACCGCAGCTGCTCTAGGCTTCACCAAACCCACAGAAAATTCGTTAGACTCAGTCAGCGATAGGGATTTTGCTATTGAATTTAACGCTTGCGCCAGCATTATTATGCTGCACTTATCAAGGTTCTCTGAAGAGCTCGTCCTCTGGACGTCTAGCCAATTCGACTTTATTGATCTTCCCGATCGGTTTTGTACGGGCTCCTCAATTATGCCGCAGAAAAAAAACCCCGACGTACCCGAGTTAGTTCGAGGCAAGTCCGGCCGCGTGTACGGCCACCTTGTTAGCCTGTTGACCTTAATGAAGTCACAACCATTGGCTTATAACAAGGACAATCAAGAAGATAAGGAGCCACTTTTCGACACTGTAGACACCCTGCTAGACTGCCTTAACGCCTATGCCGACATGGTACCGGCAATCACTGCCAAAGTTGACAATATGCTAGTCGCTGCGGGCAAAGGCTTTTCGACCGCAACCGATTTAGCGGATTATCTTGTACGCAAAGGCATCGCCTTCCGGGACTCCCATGAAATTGTGGGCAATGCCGTTGCTCGATGCATAGAACAAGGCTGTGATTTAAGCGAGTTGCCACTCGAAACCCTGCAATCCTATCATTCTCAAATAGCTGAAGATGTCTACGATATTCTGACCGTAGAAGGTTCTGTTGCCAGCAGGGACCATATCGGCGGCACGGCTCCGCAACAGGTGCTCAGCGCGGCAAAGCGGGCAAGCACTCAAATCAACAATCGCGTTTAATCGGCTCATAATCGGCAGGTCGAAGGTTCAAGTCCTTCCGGACCCACCATTCACTTCGTTCAAGGTAGTCCTCGTCGGACTATTCAGTCAGTACTTTTTATATGACGGAATGTTGCTGCCGCAGGTGTATACACCTGCTCTTCCGAGCCCACCATTAAATCAAGCACTTAGCACAATTTCAAATTCTAATAATTATTCTGTGCTACCCATGTGCTACCTTCTAGCGGAATGAATTCACCCCATTTTTCAGAAAAAGCGGTGGGTTACAGTTTGGTTATTTAAAGAAGATTGAGGTT
>JAJRPK010000226.1 GCA_024280785.1 Gammaproteobacteria bacterium | reverse complement strand
TACTTGAGGGGCTTGCCATGGCCTTTTCCGCTCGCTTATGGAGTTGAATGGTTTGTCGCTTATTATGTTGTACCATAACTCGCTTATTGTGTCGAGGTATTGGTATGACTCGATCATCCTGTTGTGTATGAGTTCTCCTACTATTAATGGTTATTCTCTAATAGCCATTAATAGTAGAGTTTCTTCGATTTTTTTGGCGTTGAATCGTTAGCAATCCATCGCCAATCGCCTTCATCATCAAGACAGGCTCATTGGCGCGCCCAAAGGATCGAGTTTACAGCGTCAGCCAATGCGACATAGCTCGTTACACACTGGCAATGGTAGCTTGTTGTCGATTAACTATGAACCGTTTCAATAGAGCGTGCCCGGTTCGACTTGACCAGAACACTATAAAGCGGGTGATAGAACAGGGCAGGCTATCAATAATTGGCTGCGAAATCGTAGTACGCTTGAGTTTTTAGGTGTTTGGGAGCAGCTAAACAACCCAAATTTTAAAGTACTCGAATTCGAGTACTTTAAAAAAGAAGCCGGCTTGAACAGTTTTACTATTCCTCAAAAACAATGGATTACGAACACAAATGCTATTCGATTTATCTCTAAGGATGGCCATGTATTCACGCCACCTGCTGGCACTGCCTTCGAGCAAAGAGCGATAAGCTATTATCCAGCATTCTATTAGAAAACCCCCATTCATTATCGTACCAAGCCAGCACCTTTACAAAGTTCCCATTCACTCTTGTATGAGAAGCGTCAAAGATGCAAGAGTAAGGTGTGTGATTAAAATCAACAGATACCAGAGGTATATCGTTGTAGCTTAAGATGTCTCGCAAAGGGCCTTCTGCAGCTTTACGCAAAATTGAATTTACTTCTGTAACAGAGGTTTCGCGGTTTGCTGTAAAGGTTAGGTCAACAAGTGATACGTTAAGCGTTGGAACACGAATAGCTAAACCATCAAGCTTTCCCTCAAGCGAGGGAAGGACTAATCCAATCGCACTAGCAGCACCTGTTTTCGTTGGGATTAATGATGACGTAGCCGCACGAGCACGGTATACATCTTGATGATAGGTGTCGGTTAAGTTTTGGTCGTTAGTAAAAGAATGAATGGTTGTCATAATACCTGTGCGGACACCTAGCTCATCATCTAGCGGTTTTATCAAAGGGGCTAGACAGTTAGTTGTACAAGAGGCGTTAGAAATTATCTGATGTGAATCGGATAAAATATCATCGTTGATACCAAATACAATCGTCGCGTCAAGATCTTTACCAGGGGCAGAAACAATGACTTTTTTTGCACCAGCAAGAATATGGCGGTTAGCAGATTCTCTGTCAGTGAATAAGCCAGTACACTCGCATACAATATCGATATCGAGTTCGAGCCATGGTAGTTTGCTGGGGTCTCGCTCAGACGTAACCAGAATATTGTCTCCGTTGATAATCAGATGGTTTTTATCTTGACCGACCTTAAAGGAAAATCGTCCTTGAACACTGTCGTACTGTGTTAAATGGGCGTTGATGCTAACGTCTCCCAGGTCGTTAATAGCAACGATTTTTATTTTGTCGGCGAGCTCTGGTCTCTCGTAGTATGCGCGTAAAATATTTCGTCCGATTCGACCGTATCCGTTAATAGCAAGCCTGATCATCAAATTAGCCTCTTGAAGTAGTTGTAAATAAAAAGTATTATAAATCATATATAAGGATGGTGTCTAGTGATCGCTTCTTCATTGCAGCTGCGTTGGTTTACTTCTAGCCGATGCCAGAGGTTCCCTGTGCTTGATACAGACGGCTGCTTGGTTTGTAATCTGGTGGTTGTGGTTTATATCCCGTATCAATCAAACGTTGTTTTCTAATCCTGTTTTCTAACACTGTTTACTAACGTTGCTTGCTATGAAAAACAACACCATGTCACGCAAAGCAACTTCCCGGCGATAAAATCGGTGATGGTTTAGTTTTCGAAATGTGTTTTAAATTTCGGTAGGCAGATACCTTTTGAATAGTGTTTGTTTTTTCATATGGGGATACATAGTTAATGTTTGTGAGTCATTCTGAGCAGAATAATCGTCTACAAAAAAGTAGTATCAAGTTGCTGGGTTCGATTTTGGGTAACACGATTCGGCAGGTAGAAGGAGATGAAGTTTTTGAAAAAATAGAATTAATACGTATCCTTGCTAAGGGTTACCAATGGTCAGCTAAGGACGAACAGAGTGAATTACTTAGTGCTTTAGGAAGTTTGTCAGATGATGAATTGGTTCCCGTTGTTCGTGCATTTACCCATTTTCTACATTTAACCAATGTTGTAGAGAGGCATTACGAAGCATTACATTCTGACCAGATTAATGGTTCAGAACTCGCTACTTTTGATTACAAGGGGATTTCGAAAGCGATCGACCACATCAATATCGAGCTTGTACTAACCGCACATCCAACTCAGATAACTCGTCGTAGCATTAGTTATAAATATACAGAAATTGAAAAGTGTTTAACTATGATTGATCGGCTACGTGCTGAAGACACAAGATTTGAAGACACGGCCGTTGAAAACACTGCTGCGTATTCAACGGTTGCTGATCGCCTATCTGAATTGATCCTTCAATTGTGGCACACGCCTGAATTTCGTGAAAAAAAACCTTCGCCCAAAGACGAAGCCGCTTGGGGTTTAGATGTTATTGAAACGTCTTTGTGGCAGGCGGTTCCGCAGTTTTTTCGTCAATTGGATACATGGACTTTGCGAACTGATATCGCTTTTTTGGCAAGTAAAGTGCAACCATTGAGTTTTGTTTCTTGGATGGGCGGCGATAGAGACGGAAACCCATTCGTGACAGCATCGGTAACTTCGCAAGTATTATTGATGCACAAACGCAAGGCGATAGGACTATACACCAAGGATGTTCAGTCGTTAATTGATGAACTTTCTTTTTCACGATGCAATCAGTATTTGGCGGATTTGACTCAGCACGCTAAAGAACCTTATCGACACGTATTACGCGATCTGCGTGATTTACTAAAACAGTCGGCGCTGGCCATCGATGAAAAAATAGAAGAAAAAAAGTTAGAACATGATTTAGTGCTCAATAATATTGAGCAATTGCATGACCCTCTATTAACCTGTTATCAGTCATTGATGGATTCAGGGTTACAAGTTGTTGCACAAGGTAAGTTGCTGGATACTCTACGGCGGGTTCAGTGTTTTGGCTTGTATTTAATGCGGTTGGACATCAGGCAGGATAGTGCGCGACATAGCCAGGTAATTCATGAGTTAATTAATTACTACGACCTAGGTGATTTCAACACTTGGACAGAACCCGAAAAACAACAGTTTTTACTGTCGGAGTTAAAGAATAAGCGCCCTTTGATTGCCAATGCTTGGCAGCCATCATCAGATAGTCAAGAAGTGATAGATACCTTTAAGGTGATTGCCGATCAATCATCGGCGGCGATTTCGGCTTATGTTATTTCTATGGCCCATTTGCCATCAGATGTGTTGGCGGTAAAGTTGTTGTTAAAGTCTTGTGGAGTGGTAGACGATATACCTATAGTTCCCTTATTCGAAACATTGGATGACTTGCAAGCGAGTGCGGATGTGATGGATCGCTTATTCCAGCTACCTGAATATAAGTCGTCACTAAATGGTCGGCAGATGGTCATGATCGGGTATTCAGATTCCGCTAAAGACGCCGGGATGATGGCGGCGGGATGGGCTCAATATCAAGCCCAAGAGAAATTGTTAGGGGTTGGAGAAAAACATAATGTTGATATTTTGTTGTTTCATGGGCGTGGGGGCACAGTGGGTCGTGGTGGAGCTCCGACGCATGCGGCACTGCTGTCGCAACCACCGGGATCGTTACTTTCTGGTTTGAGGGTAACGGTTCAGGGAGAGATGATTCAAGCCCAGCTGGGGTCCAGTACCTTAGCTTGCAAAACATTACTGAATTTTTCTGATGCCGTACTTCGAGCCAATACACAGCCGCCGCCGAATCCAGACGATAATTGGAGAGAGCTAATGGATAAAATTGCGGATTCTTCTTATAAACACTATTGCAAAGTGGTGAAATCATCAGCGGGATTTAGTGATTACTTCTACGCCGCCACCCCCATTCGTGAGTTAGCAACGTTACCTTTGGGCTCTAGGCCAGCTAAACGTTACAGCCAAGGAG
>JAJRPK010000225.1 GCA_024280785.1 Gammaproteobacteria bacterium | reverse complement strand
AGGGTAAATGCTTTTTCGCGGAAGATTCTTAGCACCTTTCGCTCGACGGACTTCATCACATGTAAGGCGTGAGCGAATAATACTGCGAATAGCGCGGTGCACCAGTAAATCAGGGTAGCGACGAATGGGTGAAGTAAAATGCAGATACGCGTCGTAAGCTAAACCAAAATGACCCTGATTATCAGGTTGATAAACCGCTTGACTCAAAGAGCGCAACATCATAATTTGAATAAGATGCGAATCGGGCCGCGGCTCAATGACAGCCATCAGCTTCTGGTAATCTTTGGGGCTAGGTTTTTCACCGCCAGTCAAACTTAAACCAAGCTCCCCCAGATAAACGCGTAAGTTCGCAAGCTTTTGCTCTTTTGGCCCCTCGTGAACGCGATAAAGAACGGCCCGATCTTGTGAGTTTAAAAACAGTGCCGTAGCAACATTGGCGCATAGCATGCATTCTTCAATAATTTTATGAGCATCATTTCGAAACACAGGTTCGATCATTTCTATTTTTTTATCGGCATTAAAAACAATACGCGTTTCAGTCGTTTCAAAGTCTATGGCTCCGCGTTGTGCCCTAGCGACAATTAGACATTGATAAAGTGCATTCAGATTTTTTAGATGGGGCATCAAGCTTTCGACACGCTCTAACAAACCGGCTCGAGGTTGTTTTTCTAACAAGCCCAAACACTCAGCAACTTCGTCATAAGTCAGTCGTGCATGAGAATGCATTACCGCTTCATAAAATGTGTACCCCGTCAATTTTCCGCGTGCACTAATCGTCATTTCACAAACCATACACAGACGGTCAACTTTTGGTTTTAGCGAGCACAAGCCGTTGGAAATAGCTTCGGGCAACATGGGGACAACTCTGCCGGGGAAGTAAACCGAGGTTCCCCGCTCAAATGCCTGTTGATCCATTGCCGATCCAACGGGAACGTAATGCGATACATCGGCGATAGCTACCCATAATGTATAGCCGCCGCCTTTACGTTTTTCACAGTACACCGCATCGTCAAAATCGCGGGCATCAGCACCGTCGATAGTGACCAATGGCAAGTGCCGTAAATCGATACGGTGCTGCTTATCTGACGCTAAAGGCTCTTCACCCAACTCAGCGCACTGCTTAATCACCTCGGTTGGCCATAGGTACGGCAAGCTGTATGAACGGATTGCGATATCAATTTCTAAGCCTGGCGTTAATGAAGCGCCTAACACTTCAACAATTTCACCCTTAGCCGGTGATCGCGCCGTTGGGTATTCTGTGATGCGCACGCTAACGTATTCGCCAATTTTGGCTGATGGCGCTGCACCCTTCGGCAAAACTATATCTTGCGAAATTCTGGGATTATCGGCGACGACATAAAAACTGCCCGACTCGCTATGCAAACGACCCACAATACTGTCGTTTGCTCGCGCAACAACCTCTTCAATGCGTCCTTCTATCCCGCCGCGTCGACTGCGCCCTGTTGGGCGCACTAAAACTTCATCACCGTGAAACACTTTGCGCATTTCACGCTCATTTAAATAGATATCTTCTTGCCCTTTTAGCAACAAAAATCCGTAGCCATCTCGATGCGCCTCGATCTTGCCCTGTTGCAATTCCTGTTGCTGCGGTATCGCAAAATTAGCCTCTTGATGTTGAAAAATAAGCTGACCGTCGCGCTCCATAGCGCGTAACCGCCGACGCAATGCCTCGCGTTTATCCTCGCCTTTAAGTTTTAGAGCTTTCAATAGTTGCGGGCGACTTAATGGCCCCTGCTCCCCAATTAAGCCAAGAATAAACTCTCGACTGGCAATCGGGTTATCGTATTTACGAGACTCTCGATCCGCATGTGGATCGGAGTCTGTGGAAGGGTTTTGTTTAACTGGGCGTTTAGGCACCGTCACCTCGATCTTTTACTAAATATTTATAAGGAAGTAGAAAAACCATAACACGGTTTGCTTCAATTAATATGACACTTGCCCCGATTGACCGCAAAATTGACACAGGTAAATTGACAGGTGTAGGCTAGATAGGTACAGTGCGCGTCCGCTGCAAAGCCTCTAGACAAGAGTAGCGCAATGCCCAGGTGGTGAAATTGGTAGACACGCTAGCTTCAGGTGCTAGTGCTCGCAAGGGCGTGGAGGTTCAAGTCCTCTTCTGGGCACCATTTTGAAAAACCTCGAAAGACCATCACAAACCATGCAATACATTGATTTTTAAGTATTTTATTTTACACTAAAACTTCAAATCGTTATCCCTTATAGTCTCTGTTAGCCCCAAAAATGGAGCGTGGGTGGAACAGGCGGCTGAAGAGCAGCGGCATGTGTTTGTGTCTAGTTTTGGGCAAAATACTAAGGAGTGTTAACTGGATATCCCCTCATTGCCTAAAGATTACCTATGCAGTACCACCCAAAAGTAAACCCATCGGCAATGCATAAAACGTTAACTCACCCCGCCGAAAAGGCAGTACTTCCTGCCCGGTATAAAACACAATGCCTTGCTCAAACACCTTGCCTGAAAATTCTGCCAATGCTACCAAGCCTTTAAAGTCCTGAATATTGACACTTGCAGAAGCCTTCACTTCAATACCAATAATCTTGCCATTACCTCGTTCTAAAACGATATCGACTTCGCGCTGCCTGTTATCCCTGAAGTGGTACATATTTACCTCTTCTTCAGCCCAAGATGCCTGTTTACAACACTCCATGTAAACCAGACTCTCCAACAGCCCACCATAGTATTGACTGTTCAACAGCTGATCTTCACTACGAAGACCTAACAGATGACAGGCAAGTCCTGTATCCACATAATGGATTTTAGGCATTCGTGCGGCCAAACGCTTTGCGCGATTCTTCAAGTAGGCAGGCACGCGATGTACAATGAACATCAAATCGAGAATTTCAATATAGTTTTTTACCAATTTGTCATTCAACTCAAGATCATTGGCAATATTCGAGTACTTCAACAGGTTGCCACTCAGCCCAGCAAGATATGGCACCATGGCCTGTAGTTTTGAATGATAGTCACCTCGAGCGGCATACAAGCTTTCAAAATCTTTATAAAGCCGCCCCTCAATATATGATTTAAACCAAATTTGCTTTGCACGTGGGCTTTTACTTTGTACTTCGGGGTAACCTCCTTGCAAGATCAAGTTCGCAATTTTCTCTCGGCTGGCGAATGAAACAGGCCGTGACTGAAAACTCCCTGCCAACAAATAATCAATAATATTCAGCGGCTGGCTTGCCATTTCACTGAGAGGCCGTTCGCTTAAAAACAGCTCGCTCAAAGACAAGGGGAAAAGCTCCAACCTAGCCATGTGACCAGGTAAAGCCTCTTGAGTCTTCGCAGAGCGAAAAATATCTGTCGAACCCGTCAGAAGAAACTTGCCTTTTTCGTCAGAACCAAGTTTATCGGATGCTTCTTTTATGGCGGGAATCAAACCTGGCGCATATTGAAATTCATCTAGTACTACCCGTTTTGAGCCTAACGAACGTATAAAGCCATGAGGATCACTTTCGACAGACGCGAGTATTGTCTGATCATCCAGTGTGATGTATCCCATATCCAAATGATTGGCAACAGAACGTGCCAGCGTAGTTTTACCCGCCTGTCTGGGGCCGGTTAGATAGAGCACACGAAATTCGGTAAGCAGCTCTTCTATCAATGGCTGTAGTTTTCTGGAATACATAGGTATCTTTCTCAAGCAGGGGACTAGAGCTATTTTTACACCAACTTAGACACTACCTAAGAGCCTAATTGAGCTGGAGGGTATCATTACCCTTAGCTGTTAATGCGAGAAATATACACCACTAACACGAATTATCCAACCACTTATCACGAAATATATAACCTATTAATACGAATATTACACCTAGACTGACAGGCACATATCGAAAATTATTTTTGCCTCGAACTTAAAGTTTATGGAGCCTTTGTAGAGCGCACCTTACATAACTGTCGCATAGCGGTATGGCGACCGACGCAGATTGACCCAAAGCGGACCTTATTCTCCTCAAGCAAGGCTCTTCGAGTAACAATCATCAGGGAATGTGATGGTTAAAAAACGGAACGGCTTGGGAAGAAAAAATGGCCTAAACGGTTGACTTGGAACCACAGTCACATGTTAAGGCAGATCAATAACCATTTTCGTAATAATTCTTTCCGCTAACCAGCTACCATCAACCTCGATTTCATCTTCTATTACTTTTGCCTCATCGGGTAAGTATTTAATGAATCCTTTAAGCAATGATTTCATCGCTGCGAAGGTTAGCTTCTTACCTATACACATATAAATAGAGCCACCAAAAATAATATTGTTGCGCGAAGTAAATTCTCTTTCAAAATTGATCTTTTCAGGCTCTCTCCACTCTTTGGGGTCCATATTAAGACCAGGAAAATAAAGATAAAAAACCTCACCCTTTGTGACCTGATAGTTTCCTAAATGACAGTCTTCAGTTGCAGAGCGTGAAAGTGCTTTTACATGGTTATTGAGCCGTAGTAGCTCCGTGACTGTGCTGTCTTTATCGCAAAGTTCGGGGTTGTTCCTTAGTGTTTGCAAAGCATCCGGGTTATGTATCAACGAACGCAACACAAAAGCCGACGAAACGCCAAAGGTATTACTTAAAGAAATTAATATTGCACTACCCAAATTTGCGCGTAATTTATCTTCAGAAATTCCACTCTCTCTTCCTTCCTTTAAAAATGCGAATAAAAAGTCGTTTTCAGTCAGCTTGTCAAAACGGCTATCGATGAAACCACCGACCAGTGCTGCGGCTTTATCGCTTAAGGCTATCAGAGCTTCATCCTCCTGCCCCTCGATAGACCGCAGGAAGTCACAACCAGCTTGATGTAACTTGGGCAAATCAGATCTTTCATATTCTAAGCCGCAAACATCAAGATAAAGGGCCATAGGTAAATAAGTGATTTTTTCAATATAATTTTCAAGGCGACCGTGACTAGCAAGTGGTTTACAAACAGGATCCATGAGTTCGGCAGTCGCACTTTCTGAAATGGCGGTCATCAAGCGGACCATTAAACTTTTTAGTTTTAAATCTGGTTCGCCATAGGTGAAATTGAGTTGGAAATAGTTGGCCCTAGCAGGATATTTTTTTGCGTATTCAATTTCTCTCGAGATGGATTCGTCATCAGCAGCTGGTCTAGAAAATGACTTAGAAAACATCACTTCACGGCAGTCATCAAACTTAAATAGAAAATTCATATTATCTGACGCGAACCCTATGATATTTTCATCAGCATAATGAGCATTTAAGTACCTATAAGGATTAAGGGTAAACTTTGGGTCAAATACTGAGACAGGTAAGTCAATGAATCTCTTCACTGATTGTGCTCCTTGTTATGGTCACTAACACTCGTTATTAGTTCTGGTCGCAGAATCCCAAAGCGCTTGGTAAAACGCTCTTGTTTCTTTGTTGGCTGGGAAAGTCTCAAGGAGTCGAGTAATATTGCCACCGAGATCGTGGGGAGAACCGAGGCTGGATATGACGCTGATGATTTCATAGCTCTTACCATCACTTTGAAATTGCATCTTTGTGGTAGGGCTGGGTTGATAGTCGGGTTGAAAGACCCACCATTCTGTCGGTACTTGTGGATAGCGCTTTTGATAGTGTTTGATTAAGCCTTCAGCCTCGGGATGATCGAATTGCTCTCGATGTATACGTTGAATATAGAATTTGGCTGAAGCCTCATTGGTGCTCATATAGTTGAAGGCCGATTCTAGATTGAAGAGAATATCAAAAAGTGATACCGGCAAACGAGAATCGTCGAAAGGCCGACCAAATAAGTGATCCAGTGTGATCTTGCAGCCTTGATTTATATGCGTCACTTCGTACCTGCGATTGAGTACCATTGCTGGCAACGGATTTTGCTTATTGAGCTTCAATGTTATTGCTTCATCCAGTGCTTTTTTATATTCGTCGATATCGGCAACAGCCAGGTTATCGGATGCATAACCAGCAGCTCGCAATAATTCCATATAAGCTTGGTCGTTTAAGTCCAGTGCATTGGCGATTCTTTTGACCATCTGTCGAGAAGGTCGGGAATGGCCATTTTCGAAGAATGAAATATTGCGTGTAGTAATATTTGTTTCTTCAGCCAGACTGGCCTGCGTTAATTCTGCTTCTTTGCGCCACGCTTTCAAAAAAGGCCCGAAATTCTCTCCTTCAGGGAACTTGCGGCTCACGATAGTGGCTCGCTAATTGATGATGTGCATTTAAGCGAATGCTCGATTGTCATACCATTCCTTTTTTGGGAATATTTTTTAGGTTCCATATATTACATATTTAGCTAACTTCAACAAAACTATGTTAATCAAAGTAGTGACTGAAATCGATATGACTGACATGTTAATAAACTTACTTATTCTTCAATTCGACATATTCCTGATAATCATTGCCATCTTTTGTCACAAGAGTAAACAGCTTTGGATGAAGGAACAGCCTTTCCCTGCCGACCTGCCTTTCTTCAAGAACACCGATAGTTACTAGCTTCTTCAAATACCCAGAAGCTGTTTGACGCTTAGCAATACCGCTATCAACGACATTATTTATACGACAATAAGGCTGTTCAAAGACCACATCAATGAGTTCCCGACTGTAGATTTTAGGGAGCTGCTGACGTACATATTCAGCGGTATGGTCAGAAAGTCTACGGATGGCATTGATCTTTTGAGTTGTCCATTGTGCTGTACTCCTGACAGCATCCAACATATAGAGCAACCATTCTTCCCACCTGTTTTCT
>JAJRPK010000224.1 GCA_024280785.1 Gammaproteobacteria bacterium | reverse complement strand
GGGGATTGAGCCCCGCAGAGGATAAGCCATCACAGTTTGCAGGTGTGCGGACGGATATGGATTTTAATGTGTTGGGAGAGCCACTCAATATTTTGTGCCGTCCCGCGCTAGACACAGTTCCTTCGGCACAAGCGTGTTTGGTGACGGGGATAACTCCTCAACAGGCTGCCGAGAAGGGCCTGAGTGAGCGCGATTTTTTTGCGGCAATACACAGTGAATTGGCTCGACCAGAGACCTGTGGAGTGGGTTATAACAGCCTCAGATTTGACGACGAAGTGACTCGGTACGGTTTTTATCGAAATTTTTATGATCCTTATGCGCGAGAATGGCAAAATAATAATTCTCGCTGGGATATTATTGACATGTTGCGGCTTTGCTATGCCGTGAGGCCTGAAGGCATAGAGTGGCCCGTGCGAGATGATGGTGTAGTTAGTTTTCGGCTAGAGCAATTGTCTGAAGCCAACGGAATTGCGCACTTGTCAGCTCATGATGCGCTGTCAGATGTCTATGCGACGATTGGCATGGCTAAGTTAATCAAGCAACGTCAGCCAAAATTATTTAATCATGTCTTTGGCCTTAGAAATAAACGAAAAGCTCAGGATGCATTGGCACTGGGTAGCGGTAAGTCCGTGTTACATATTTCTTCTCGCTTTGGTTCTGAGTTTTCTTGCGGTTCTTTAGTTTTACCGGTTGTGCAACACCCGACCAATAAAAATGAAATTATCTGTGTGGACCTAAGGTACTCCCCTGGGCCATTATTTGAATTTTCGGTGGTCGAGCTGGCAGATTTATTGTTTACCAAAGTAGCTGATTTGCCGGCAGGTATTGATAGAATTCCTATTAAATCGGTACATATAAATCGTTGTCCGATTATTTTAACGGCCAAAATCATTGATGAAACCGTACAAGAGCGATTGTCGTTGGACTTGAGCAAGTGCGAGGAACATCGGCAGCAGTTATTGAACTTCTCGGGCTTGGCCAAAAAACTGCAGTCAGTTGTTACCGAAAAAGAATATGATACTAGTGGAAAGGATGCAGAGGCTTTGCTGTACGATGGATTTTTTTCCAATAATGACCGACAAGCAATGCGTGGTATTCCTTATATGGATGCAAAGACACTAGGGGATACAACGTTTATTTTTGAAGACTCGCGTTTACCGGAGTTACTTTTTCGTTATCGCGCCAGAAACCACTTGGACAGTATGCCGGTAGATGAACAACAAGAGTGGCAAGATTACTGCCGAGACAAGCTGTTGTCAGAAACTAGCCCTAGGTTGAAAGTTGAATTGTCTAACGTAATTTCTATGCTTGAAAAAAAGCCTGGAGATGAAGACGTTTTGTTTGCGCTAAAAGAATATCTTGAGTTAAAGAAAGATGAGCTGTCGCTTGGCGGAAAAAAGTAAGTCGGTCGATACATTTTTGTAATAGAAAATGAAATCAAAATGTTTGTCTGGCAAGAAAGAAATTAATAAATTTATTTGATAATTTAACAGGATAATTTAACAGGATAATTAACCATGACAGATTTTTCCAACAAAGTGGCTTTTGTTTCTGCTGGTGCTACCGGAATTGGTTATGCTTGCGCCGAAGCTCTGCTCAAACGTGGAGCGAAAGTGATGATTTGTGCCCGGCGAGAAAATTCATTACAAGATGCTATTTCACGGTTGGGGTCTAACGCTAGTTATGTGGTGTGCGATGTCGGCGATAGAACTCAAATGGAGGAGGCTATTGCAGCGACAGTTAGTAAATACGGTAAGTTAGATTACGCCGTTAACAGTGCCGGCGTTGGTGTTGGCGGAGCTTTTCTGGATTTGGATGACGGGCAAATCGATAATTGTATTCAAACTAATATCAATGGCACTATCTATGCCATGCAGGCTCAGGGTAAGGCTATGAGAGATAATGGCGGTGGTAGTATTATTAATATTAGCTCTATTGCCGGGGTATCAGTACACCCCTTCATGAGTACTTACTGTATTGCTAAGGCGGCAGTTGACATGGCGACCCGCTGTGCCGCAAAAGAATTAGGTGAATTTAATATTCGGGTTAACGCTATTCAACCGGGGCTGATTGAGACACCCATGACCGAATTGCTGGCGGGGGATAAAATTGGTCGCCAGGTGTATCTTGATTTAAGCCCTCTGGATAAAGTAGGCAAGCCTGTAGACATAGGAGAGACAGCGGCTTTTCTATTGTCCGATGAAGCACAATTTATTACAGGGCAAGTTTTGGCGGTAGACGGTGGTGTGACGATTGGCGGTGGGCCGGATATACGGCCAATGTTTGCGGGCTAAGATTAGCTAGTGAACTTGATTTGCAGATCAGTATTTGGGTATTTCTATGGCCAAAGTATGGCCGTTGCGTTTAAGCCATTGTTCAGCGGCCACTCTTTGAGAGCAAACTTTGTCGACTAACTTCCAATACACCTTAGAGTGGTTGGCATGTTGTAAGTGGCATACTTCGTGGGCGATGATGTAGTCGATGACGAATAACGGTGCTAGAGCAATTAGCGGGTTATACTGAATGTCGCCTTCGCTTGTACAGTGCCCCCACTTACTACTTGTTCTGCGGTATTTCACTTTTGTCAGTTTATCTCCCAATGCCATATGGAGCGCGAGTTCACGAGTTGCAGCTGACATATAGCGCTCTGCTTGCAGTTTTAACCAATTAAAAAATAATTTG
Organism: Gammaproteobacteria bacterium; assembly: GCA_024280785.1. GTDB lineage: Bacteria > Pseudomonadota > Gammaproteobacteria > Pseudomonadales > UBA7434 > UBA7434. The sequence goes on along the minus strand of JAJRPK010000224.1, from coordinate 1,792 downwards.
GTGGCAGTGGTATTTACTTGTAGAGAGACCGAAGTTCGTTGTTGCAAGAGATCACTGGTTTTATTAACGGGAGCAACATAGCGATGATTTTCTGTTGTATGAGATACTAAATCGGTTTGCGATTCAGGGACTTGAATAAATAGTATGTCGTCTAATTGTTCGATATGGCCGCGCTTAGTGGTTTTTTTTCTGATACGCGAATGGGTGGAAATTTCGATTTTTAGCTGCGCGCCCAACACGTCGAGAACTGTACCGTTGGTAATACGATAAATTTCTTTTTCTTGTTTTAGTTGTTCTGTAACTCTATCGATAATCCAAAGGTATTTTTCTTGGACAAAATCTTCTATCCACTGCTTGGGTATTCTATTGGGTGCGCGAACTTCTACTTGCCCGCGATGAACGGTAATGCCTAGCGTGCGACGTTTGCTGCGGATAACACGGTAATCAAAAGGCCGGCTTTTATCGGTATGGGTATCGCCTATAGCAGGCTTGTCTCGAGATGTCCCGCATTTTCTTTGTTCGTCGGCAACAGGGGCGGCTGCCTTTTCTACGGGTTCAGTGGAAGATGTATCGGCAGACAGTGTCTCGTCAAAAGCAAAAATCAGCTGCTGTTTTACCTCAATATGTTTTCCGAGCCACTTTTCTACTAGCACCATGAGCTATCCGTTTTTATCGCCAGGTGAATTGGTAGTCGTTTCAGATGATTTACGATTTGATTGTTGGACTTCGAACTGATCAATGTCACTGGGTAGGCGATGCGCTTCCAGTTGAATGTGAATAACTTGTTTACCTAAAGTAATAACGTTGCCGAAGTAACGTTCTCCGCCGGTAGATGTGAACTCAAACTGATAGTTGCGCCAAACGTGTAGTTGCCCATCGCCATCTCTTTTAAGCCAAATCTTATTGGCGCTGACGCTTTGGTCCAATAACTGCACTTTCATGTCGTTGCAGTGACGTCTCGCTGCGATTAGGGCGAACTCTCGTACTCTTAGTGCAGAGTAAAAGTAGCTAGCGTAGGCAAAACCTAGCAGTAATAATCCAAGATGAAATAAATTAAAAGTCATAGAGGTGGTCTATGTTATGTGTTCAATACTAGAATGGCAAATACTTGTTTTATTTTATTGCCCGTAATTTATCGATGCTTTTGCATGTAGTTGATCGCCTCGCGGGGGGATTAACGCAAGAGAAAAAGGTCACAAATTAATGGCGGCATGTCAAGTTGGCTTAATCCGTGAGCTACGGCTAATCGAGAACAGGTAGATTATACAATATTTACAGAAATCTCTCTTTGGTGGAGGTAGCTGGAATGATCGGCTGCGATAAACCGGTTTAGTGGGATATACTGGACACGTTTTATAACTAAGAAGTACATAATTATGAAACTCTTGTTCAAAAAAACAAAAAACCGAAAGGTAAATTAATGTGAACGATGTGCAGGCGCTAATACAGCGGGCAAAAGAACAAACGGGTTTGGACAATTTCGGCGACCCTTCGCATAGGGAACCGCTTACGGTTTTGGTTGGTGCGCTAAAATCAGAAGCGCGATTAACCGAAGAGGGGGCCATAGGAGTGGAACATCGGATTCTATCCACTCTGGTGACCCGGCTCAACGTAGAGGAGCTTTTTCGACAATACCCTGAAATCAGTCAAGAAAAAGTTGATGTTGCTGCCGTTATTGTGGGCTTGCCTCGGACAGGAACAACACTATTGCATAGAGTGTTGACCAGTGATCCTCGTTTTCTTTTTCCGACATTTTACGAGACACGGTTTCCTGCTGCGCCACTTGATTGGG
>JAJRPK010000223.1 GCA_024280785.1 Gammaproteobacteria bacterium | reverse complement strand
GCTTTTGATACTGGCGATCGAGGGCGTTTGGGCTTTACGGCTAGAGAGCGCTTTAAGCGCAAAAGGCCATTGCCTTAGAATAGGAAGGATGTTGTTTAATTATAAAAAATAAGTGACCGTCCTTATGTGTACTGTTGGATCAAATCAGCTAACTCGCTCTGCGATGTATTTTACCTGCCGCATGGCCTGCTTTTTCTTGTTCCTTTTTGTTTGCTCCTACGGCGCCTTTACACCGGCGTCGGAGTTTGAATCTTATTCGGATCAGGTCGACAAAAAAATAATTGAGCTAGCTAACGCGTTTGTTCAGACTCAAACTGTTAGCTCACCGTTAGCTAAAACGCTGCGAGCTTATCTTGATCATCGTTTTGAGCTAGCAGAAATATTTGATAATAGCTCTGTTATTTTTTCTATGGAGGTTGTCGGTCAGCTGGAAGAGGTTTTAATTGATAGCTTCGACTCTGAGGGAAACTTGATACTCAAACGTCAATTTCAGTTGATCAATGAAAATGGAGGAATGACCGCGCTGCTGTTGCTGGACTCTCCTGCAAATAGCTTGCGTAATGTTCCTGTACGCGTTATCGGATTAGAAATAGATTCCAAACTGCTAGTCCATAGTATTGTAGCTCGGAGTGATGTTGCTCCATTGTTGAATTCCGCGTCGACCCCCGAAAATATTGGGAATAATGTTACATTTCAAGCCCAAAGTTTTTCTGTTTCGGCTCTTGCGAGTGCGTTGCAAAATTGTTCGGCGGTGGGGTCCCAAAGTGCGCTAGTCATTCCCGTCAACTATCAAGATGACAATGCAGAAATTCCTTCCTTGCAGCGTATAACCGATGTTTATTTTGGCGCCCAGGATTCTTTGTCACATTATTGGGCAGAAGTTTCTTACGGGAAAACAACCGTGTCAGGGGATGTTATGAACTGGCATACACTGGACGCTACTGTGACAAGTGCTAATGCTTGCATCAAAACAAATGAAATTAGGCAGCAAGCACTGGACTATGCGGCAACCCAAGTTGACATAAGTCAATACTCGCGTTTGTTTATCGTTATGCGAGAGCCGAGCTCAGGTTGTGCGGCGGGTCTGGCAACCAACGCATGCAGTATTCTTCAAACGTCAGATTTAACAGCAGCTGCTAATGTTTCTACCCATTGGGTCATGGGAAATGTGATCAATAACCCCGGACTGCAAGGTTTGGATCTGGTGGTCCATGAAGCCGGTCATAATTTGGGTATGGGACATGCGGGTAAATTGTCGTGGGGCATCGAAAGCACGGGACCAATACAAAATAACACGGGCAGTACGTTTTTTGAGGTGGGTGACTTTTATGACGCAATGGGCGGGTCTTCCTCTCCCTCGCATTACAATGCGCCGCACAAAATGCAGATTAACTGGCTAGAACAAAGCGATACGCAGGATGTTAATGGCGCTGGTAACTACATTGTTGAGCCTATTTCGACAGCGTTAGGAGGAGTTAAAGCGTTACGCTTGTACCGTGGAGCTAACGGCACGGGAAGAAAAGAATATTTCTGGCTCTCGACGAAGAGCGCGAATGGTTACGATGCTTTAGCTGATTCTCAGGGCTTGGGTGCCATTCACATTCATCAGCAATCTAGTGATACTGACACTTTCACTTATCAAATTGATGCGAACCCGGCGACCGGTACTTTTTTTGACGCGCCTATTCAGCCGGGGGGGCTGCTATTTGATGTACACAGCGGGATAACAATACAGCATATGGGCGCGGATTCTGGCGGTAATGTCACGATTCAAATTTCAACGTCCCCCGGATTTGAAGATGTTGACGAAGACGGTGTGATTGCCTCGTTGGAAGCAACTGCGGGCAGCAACCCATTAATGGTAGATTCCGATGGAGACGGATACTCGGACAAAATTGAAATATGTTTTGATGGTGATTGCGATACCTACACCCCATACCCCGCCGGTTTGGATTTGAATCCTGCCAATCCCGATACTGACGGAGATGGGATGCACGACCAGTGGGAGAATGTCAACGGTTTTAATCCACTCGACCCCAGTGATGCAGGACTCGATGCCGACAGCGATGGAGTGATAAATCTAGACGAATTTCTCATGGGAACAGATCCACAAGGCGGCGATACCGACAGTGATGGCTTGTTAGATGGGCTTGAGATCAGTATCGGAACGAGCACTACCAATGTTGATAGTGATGGCGATGGCATGTCCGATGGTTGGGAGTATTTTAATGGTCTGGACCCACTGGCAAGTGGTGATGCGTCGCTCGACGCCGACTTGGACACACTGAGTAACCTACAGGAATTCACTCTTGGGCTTGATCCCCAAAATCAGGATTCGGACGGTGACACCTTGCTGGATCAGGATGAATTTGGTTTTTATGGTACTAATCCTGCGCTGGCGGACACCGATTTTGATCGCATTGATGATTTTGAGGAGTTACAAAATGGCACGGACCCCCTGACGATATCAGCAGATACCGATGGCGATGGGATGAATGACGACTGGGAGAGTTCTCGTGGAACCCAGGTTTTTATTTCCGATGGGGGCGTTGACCTCGACAATGATGGCTTTGTGAATGTTGTGGAATACCTTCGCTATTCGCTGCCAAATAGTTATTCATCTAAACCGCCGGTCAGGACCTGGTATGTCGATGTAAATAGTACGTCGCAGGAAGAAGACGGTAGTTTAGAAAGCCCCTTTACTCGCGTAGATCGTGGCATAACAGCTGCAGATAGCGGTGATACCGTAAAAATCGCCAGTGGACTCTACAATAGTGAGACCGAACAAGTTGTTTCGGTCAATAAACCCATTCACTTATTAGGTCCTATTGACCGATCAGCGGTACTTCAGGGACTTGGTATTGTGGTAGGCGTTTCTAACCCCTGGTCAAAGGTTGAAAATTTGACCCTTCAATATTCCGGCTCCATGGGTTTGCTGGGGCTAAACTCTAATATTATTGCTTGTAATGTTGAGGTGGCATCTGGTCTCACTTCCCAGTCCGCCCAGCTTGCTGTTTTACGGAATAAGGTGTTTAACAACGCCGGTGGGGGACGCAATATTTTCTTGCTTAATTCGTCGGGAGTTTTACTGGCAAACAACACGATTATCGGCGCAACGGTAGGGGTTCAGCAATCCAATTCGACGGGGCTCAACCTCGACAGCAATATTATCGAAGCGGCAGACACTCTGTCCGGATTTACCGGGGTGGATTCCGTTCGCTATAATTTATTTTCAGATGGCGAGCAACATGGCATTGAGGGCAATTATGACTTTACTGCCCAGTTTGTAAATGCGGTGTCTGGAGATTATCGCCTCGCCCCCAACTCGCCCGGGATTGCGATGGGTGACCCCGAGGGCGATTATTCACTAGAGCCGAAGCCGAATGGATATAGAATAAATAGGGGTGCATTTGGTGGTACTATTTTTGCGAGCTCAGTAACCGATGCCGACCTTGACTTGCTACCCGACAGCTGGGAACTGGCCTTTGGGTTAAGCACTTCTTCATCAAGCACTGTTGGTGATGCCGATGCAGATGGTTTTAGTAATTATCACGAATATTTTGCGGGGGCCGCACCCAACGATCCCTCTTCGTTGCCGGAGTTGGCTGGTGTGGACAGCGATGGAGATGGTTTTGATGATGCTATTGATAATTGTCCCAATACTCCGAACCCGGACCAGCTTGACTCCGATGGTGACGGTTATGGTGATGCTTGCCCTGTAGGCGTCGAAGTGCCACTGCTGGGTTTATGGTGGAGCTTGTTACTACTGCTACCAATCTTGGCCGAAATAGCTCGTAACAGCTACCTGCGAGGAGCATCGGTTACGCTTAAGTGAAAGAAGGCAGAATTGCCATAAAGGATAATGAGGGGGCCAGCCGCAGTCACGATACGGCACAAGATAAACAGGTCTACTTTAAGATATGATTCCTTTTCGTTCGGATAAATCCCAAAATAATCCGATAAAATATTTAGGTGTTTTTACGGCAATTTATCGTAGCTTGCGCATTGTAGATAAATGGGTCTATATTAATTGAGTAAATAAAAAGGCGTTATTGATTCGAGGCATGTCTATTCCAAAAATTGAATGCTTTTATTTGATGCTACCGAAGGTTACTGTCAGGAGATCTACTCGTGAATTTCACCCTTGATCCAAAACGTGTTCTGGGCGTTTTACTGGGCATTATTTTCGTGCTCTTCGCACTGCATCTCACTCAAACAGTGGCCTTTTTTTACATAGACGATTTTGAAGTTTTTGAAGAAATAAAGATGCTCGATTTTGATTATGAACATAACCTCCCTGCGTTTTACTCGTCGGTCGCGATTCTTTTTTGTGCAGCATTACTTTGGTGCATCAGCACAGAGAAATTGCAAACACGCGATCCTTTTAAATTACATTGGTGCGTACTAGCCATTATTTTTACTTATCTGGGTATTGATGAAGCGTTAGCTTTACACGAGAAGGTTGGCGATTTTTTCGATGGCTTGGATCTGGTGAAATCGGAAGGCTTTCTGTATTTTGCCTGGGTGATACCTTATTCCGCGATAATGATATTGTTTGTGATGTTCTATGCGAAATTTGTCCTGGCGCTACCTCGTCAAAGTATGATCCTGTTTGTTGGCTCCGGCGGGTTATTCGTCGGTGGTGCTATGGGAGTTGAAGTATTTAGCGCCCGAGAGGCCGATCTTTATGGTTACGATTCGATTGTCTATCACGTACTTTATACCATTGAGGAGCTGTGCGAAATGATTGGTATGGCGTTGTTTTGCTTTGCTTTGTTGCGGTATATCCAGAGTCAGCATGGGCATATCAATATTAATTTTGCGCTTTCTGCGGAGCAGGAACACAGCGAAAAATGAAACGATCATTGCTAGGACTTGGTGACGGAGTTCAAGGCTAACGTTTTTCGACGGTAAAAAGGGGTGAATTGTAAAATTTTATTTTCTTAAACTTACTACCCAATTGCCGATATAGCAGTGCTTTGAACATAAATGTTACTACTTTCAGTGAGTTAGGCGGCTCATTTTCAAACAGCATCTCTTAATGGCCCATAGAAAGGGCTATGATTAGTCAATTCTATTGTATAAATAGAACCCAAATTAGGTGTTGTAATGGACCACACTTGTTGCTTTTACGCACATATTACTGATATTATCCGGCTGAACTCTCATGTGTATAGGCAACTTTAATGCAATGGTGAGTTAGTACCGATAAAGTAAAAAAAACAGAACAGACAGAACAGACAGAACAGACAGGCACAGCTAAGCAAAAACAAGAAAAATAAGTCAGGCCAGAAAGAAAGTGTTTACTTGGACACTGGTATCCCAACTAGCTAGCAGCCTGATTAGAAAGATAACTAGAAGAAACAAAGCCAAGGTTCGAATTGCTCGAACGTTCAAGAAAATAAAGAACGCAGGTAAATTCAAACCGGTACCCTTGGAGGGAAGATGCGGTGAAATTGCTAGTTTTAAGTAATATTAGTGACTTTATTCAGAACACTATCAATCTTTTAACGATGAAGCCTGTGCGAGCCTTAAGTTCGTGCAAACGTGCTTTGCTGGTTGTGCTTGTTTCAGTTGTTGCGCCTGCTGTACAAGCAGGTTTAGTCTTTCCGGGTGGTGTTTGTCCTCAAGTCGGTGGGTTCGAAACCTGTGCTGTTGACATCTCATCATTGGGTGGAACGGTGACCTATACCTACGATGGTGGTGCCGGTTATGGCTATTTTCAATATAATGGGCTATCGGGCAATGCGACGTTTCGGCCTGATGTCATTGACGGCGCGCAATTTGGTGCAGTGAATCCAGGGTTTGGCGACCCTTACGGTAACGGCGCTATAGTAGCGGGAGCTGACAGTTATACTTTCGATTTTTATCTCGATAGTGCGGGAGAATTTGTGACTGGGCCAGGAACCGGTTCCCTGTCTATTAACGGTTTGGTTGTGGCCGATTTCAATGGTGGCTTGGTGGCCGCTGTGACTGATTTAGGCACGGTGCTCAACGGCGCGCTGATCCTTGGCGATATTGTCGACG
>JAJRPK010000222.1 GCA_024280785.1 Gammaproteobacteria bacterium | reverse complement strand
TAATGTTGGTTCCAATTCGTCAATTTTGGGTCTTACCGGCTATCCAGCGTATGTAGCATCAAAAGCGGCAATACAAGGGTTAACCAAGGCCTTGGCAAGAGAGTTGGGGCCAGACAATATCCGCGTTAACACTCTTATTCCCGGTTGGGTAATGACAGAGCGACAAAAAGATTTGTGGGTAACTCCAGAGTCGTTACAAGAATGCCTTGATAGCCAGTCTCTTAAATCAACTATTTCTGGAGTAGATATTGCTCAAGCTGCATTGTTTTTGGCGTCCAGCGCGTCATCAATGATGACGGGGCAGTCCTTAATTGTAGATGGGGGGAGGGTTTAAAACATATAAAGTGTTCAATTTGACTTTTTTGTATATATATAATATAAATAATATATAAAGACCGCTTCAATCTATTGAAAACGGATGATCGCAGTAAGATTGAACATGATCACACTTATCTAAAGTGCTAGCCACTAGTGAACGGTGCCAGTCAATATCAATAGGGGGAGACCATCAAAAAAATCGATGGAAGTACCAGGCTTGCTGCTGGGGCAACATTAATGTTTTACATTATCCGTCTGCGACACTTTATTACTAGTATTATTTTGTTATTTTCGGCAGTGTTTGCGGTAAGTGCAGAGAATCAATACTTTCTAGCGGACGAATCTGAGATTATTGATGAAATAATTATCTATGGTATTCGCAAAAGCTTTAAAAGTTCTTTAGATGTCAAACGTCGATCAGATAATGTTGTTGAGCGACTGTCGGCGGAGGATATCGGTCGGTTGCCTGACCTTAGTATTGTTGATTCTTTGGCTCGATTGCCGGGGTTAACAGCAGAAATTGACCGGGGAGTAGGCAATGCAGTTTCAATTCGTGGGCTTGGTACGTCGTTGGCAATTGGCTTGTTAAATGGGCGAGAGCTCGTTACGGCGGATAGAGGCCGCGGCGTTCGTTATAGCCAGTTTCCGGCGGAGCTTATACACGGCGTAGATATTAATAAAACGTCGATCGCTTCGGCTATATCCGGCGGTATTGCCGGCACGATCAATCTAAATACCGTGAAGCCACTTGAATTCGACGACCGAGCGGTCGCAGTTAATGTACGTACTACCTACAACACCGTTGCCGCCGAAATTAGAGATGCCGATTCTACCGGCACTCGCGGGAGTATCTCTTATATAGATCAATTTTTTGATCGGACTTTAGGCGTAGCTATTGGTTACGCGCGACTCGATCGCACTGTAGGCACCGTTCGCAGCAATATCTTTCCGTACATAAATAGTTTTTCGGATATTGATGGAGATGGTATGGGTAATGACGAAATTCCATCAGGTTTTGAGTTTTTGGTACGAGGTGGCGAAGATGAACGCGACGGCGCGATTGCAGTGATCGAGTGGCTACTAGACGAGCATTGGACAATTAACTATGACTTGTTTTATTCAAGAGTTGAAAATCGGGATGATCAACGTGGGTATCGTGTAGGAGGCTTTACGTTTGGTAACTCGTTTTCAAATCCGGTGGTTGAAAATGGTAGTATTGTTGCACTAGAGGGGGCTAGTATATTTGATTACGGTATTAAGTTAAGTAATGTCAATGAGCGGTTCACGCGCGAAGATGAATTTTTATCTAACGGACTTAACGTAGTGCTAAAGCTAGAAAATTGGCGTGTAAGCAGTGATATTTCCTATTCTAAAGTAGATCGTGTGCAGCAGTTTTTATCCCTGAAAACAGAAGTTCACGATGCTGGTGGAAACCAGTTAACTTCGGGGCTGGGTGCATCTTTTGATAATCGTGGAAGCATTCCCACATTTTCTGTTTCGGCTAACCTGACTGATCCATTGATCAATCTACCAACGGAGCTAGGCATTGACGCTAATGCAATTAGTGCAAGCGACGATATTTTAGCAGTAAAATTCGATCTTGTACGACAGTTCGATAGCTCACCGTTAAGTAGTGTTGAATTTGGTATGCGTTATTCCAGCCGAGAAAAAGTTCAAATCATTCGCGCGCAGTATAATTTTATAAACAGCGGAGATCGCTCGCCTGTTCCGGCATACGCTATTTTACCCGACCCATTGGGTGATTATAACGGCCCTCTCGATAGATTTCCGCGAGGGCTAGCATTTGATATTAATACGGTAATTAGCGATGTTTTCGGTGTGCCCATTAGTCCACTGGAATCCGACGATACAAAACCTTTATCTTGGCAGGTAGAGGAGGATGTCTACTCCGCATATCTACAGATAAATTATCAATCAGAGCTAATCGGATTGCCGTTGTCGGGTAATTTGGGGGTTAGAGTTGTTCGTACAGAGCAAATATCGCGGGGAACGCAGTTGGTAAAAGACAGTTCCGGTACGCAAACAACACCAGTAAAGTTTAAAAAATATTATACAAATATTCTACCCGCTGTTAATGCGCTGCTCGAACTTAATGGCAAACAGCAAATAAGATTAGCGGTAAGCCGAGCTATTAGTCGAGCGCCGTTAGATGATCTTAATCCTGGTTTTGGCTTGTTCTCATTCGGTGGAGCAAGCGAAGCCTTTGGAGGGAACCCCGACCTCGACCCTATTCAATCCGATCAAATTGATATCACATTTGAGCACTATTTTGGTGACGAAACGGCAGTGACTGTTACTTATTTCTACAAACGCCTTGAGACTTATATTGACGATTCGATGCGTAAGCTAGATTTTGATATCGACGGTGACGGTAGTAATGAAGTTGCTGATTTTTATCAGCCGATAAATGGTAAAGGCGGAGTAGTTAAAGGTGTCGAGCTGCTGTACCAACAAGCTTTTACTTTTTTACCTGCGCCGTTTGATGGTTTGGGAGTCTATGTCAACTATTCGTATAACGATAGCGATATTCAGATAACGAAGGGGCTTAACGTTCAAAAAACGGGTTTAGAAGGGTTTTCCCGCCACACTGGAAATCTAACGTTTTGGTATGCAATTAAAGGCTTTGAGGGAGCGATTAGTTACCGGTATAGAAGCCATCACACTCGTAGGATAGACGGGTCTGATGATTTAGCGATTAATGATGATGAGAGTCACCTTAATTTAAAAGCAGGGTATTTGTTCGGCAATGGCTTCAACTTATTTTTTGAAGCGACTAACCTCACCAATGAACGCTATGAAACCTATTATCAGTTAGAAGAGCGTCGTGGACGAAATGAAGATTACGGTCGTTCATACACCTTGGGGTTTGGTTTTAAAATATAACAATATACTACTGGGGTATCCTTTTCGATGGTACGGTTAGTATAAGTTCCATAGTAAGAAAATATAGGGCGTTAGTTTGATGAATAGATCAGTGTTTTTAATGTTAAATATTGCCTATTGGTTTGTCGTCCTATGTTCCGGTGCCGCAGCGGCCACTTCGGAGGAGTCTTTCTATTTTGGCGTAGATTTATCTTATGTAAATGAGATGGAAGACTGCGGTGCAATCTATACCGTTAAAAGAAAACAGCAAGACCCGTTTCAGATATTCTACGATCATGGGACTAACCTTGTTCGCGTACGCTTGCTTCACAATCCAGATTGGACAAAGTACAGCAAGTTAGCAGATGTAAAGAAGACAATTCGTCGTGCAAAGAAAAACGGCATGGAGGTATTACTCGATTTTCATTACTCTGATGTTTGGGCCGATGGTGGGCATCAGATTATTCCTAAGGCATGGGAACATATCGATGATGTAGATAAGCTTGCTGCAGAGGTTTACCTTTATACCTACAACACCTTGTTAGGCCTGAATGAAGAGGGCTTAATGCCTTACATGGTTCAGGTCGGCAATGAAACTAATGGTGAGATCCTAATGCCTGACGGGGTGAAAAATCACCCTATTAACTGGAGTAGAAATTCAACACTAATTAGGGCTGGATTAAAGGCGGTTCGTGATGCGGGTACGCGAACGGAAACGAATCCTCGCATCATGCTGCATATAGCCCAGCCAGAAAATGTAGAAGATTGGTTTGAACAAGCCGGTAAATATGGAGTGACCGACTTTGACATTATCGGTGTGAGTTACTATTCAAAGTGGTCTAAATACTCTATAGCCGAGTTGGCAGCAACGATCAATCGAGTACGACACCGTTTTGATAAAGAAGTTATCTTAGTAGAGACAGCGTACGCGTGGACAAAGGGCTGGGACGATACCAGCCATAATATTCTAGGTGGCAATGAACTGTTATCGGGCTACCCGGCGACAAAAAAAGGTCAAAAAAAATATTTGATAGACCTTACGCAAGCGATTATTTCAGCGGGAGGAAACGGCATAGTGTATTGGGAGCCGGCCTGGGTTTCTACTCAATGTAAAACTCTTTGGGGCACGGGGTCAACGTGGGAAAACGCAGCGTTGTTTGACTTTGGTAAATATCACAAATTACTCCCTTCGATAGCATATATGACTTACCCCTACGAATACCCTAAACAGCTAAGCTTTAAGTTCTTAAAAAATAAGAATGGAATTACTAATGAAGCTACTACTAATGAAGTTACAAAAGATACCGTATATTTATGGGGCGATTTTCTAGGGTCTAATAAATTTGTCATACCGTTAAAAGAAAGCAATGGGTTATTTGAATATCAAACGAGTGTGATGTCGGGCGATACCTTTCGTTATCAATTGTTTAGTGATATTACATTAGACCTGCCATTAATCCAGGCGAAGTCAGGCGAGCCGGCAAGTTACCCACAAGCTGCTGTCGCTGGCGAGGATTTACTCATTGAGCATACGATTAAATAGATAGTTAAAATTGGTCCGCTTTATTTATGACAGTTGGGCTTGTAATTGATGTTTTTTATTTATATTATAAATAATATATTAAGAGTGTAGTTCCCGATGCGTCAAACAATACAAATCCTTCGAAGAAAAATAGGGTAGAACATGTTTAACAATACTTACACAAAAGTACACAAATATCGGCCTCTATTTAGCCGGAAGGGAATCCTGGTTGGTCTAATTGGGGGTGTCGTTACCATAGCACCATGGGTATATGGTGAAGACCAGTCCACAGGTGAAACTGTTCAGGTCATTCACGAAGTAGAAGTACAAGGTATAAGGAGCAGTTTAAAAAAAGCAATAGACGCAAAACGAAACGCTCAAACAATTATAGAAAGCCTTAGGGCAGAGGACATCGGTAAGTTACCCGATGTCAGTATTGCCGACTCATTGGGCCGCTTACCGGGTGTAACGGTAGAGCGTGACCGTGGTAACGGAGCCGCGGTTTCAGTCCGGGGTTTAGGGCCAAATTTAGTAACAGCGCTACTGAATGGTCGAGAGATAGTGACAGCAGAAGCGTCAAGAGCTCCGAATTTCCAACAGTTTCCTGCCGAATTGATAAATGGCGCCGACGTATATAAAGCATCCACGGCGAATCAAATAGAGGGGGGCTTAGCTGCCACCATTGATCTAACGACTGTGCGGCCCTTGGATGTGGGCGAGCAAGTCTTTCAAATCAGCGGCCAGTTATACCAGAACAGCATTGCCGAGGAACTTAACGGCGTCGACGATTTCGGAAATCGATTGAGTGCGTCCTATATAGACCAATTTTTTGACGACACTTTGGGTATTGCGATTGGGTACGCACGATTAGATCAGCCGGTCTCCAATGTGCGCGCTGATATATATCCTACTCAAACAAGCTTTATCGATGCTAGCGTTCCCAATGCCAGCGTATTTAATGCGGGTACTACGCCGGGTTCTGGGGTGCCGGGTGGCTTTCAGTTTTTGGTCCGGGGCGGAGACGATATTCGTGAATCGGTTATTTTCGCGTTAGAGTGGCAGGCGAGTGATCGATTATTTTTTTACTATGACACACTT
>JAJRPK010000221.1 GCA_024280785.1 Gammaproteobacteria bacterium | reverse complement strand
GAGAAAACCTAATCGCTATTTATTTCGATTTTTCGGCCAGTAACTTAGTCAAGTTACTATATAGGAGGGTTTCAGCCTAGCCATCTGATTACCCTAACTATCTGCTTCAATCGTGCTATAGAACATTCATTCCATTGAGTTGAATTTCACCTTGCCTTCTTAGCAAATATTGATTAGCAAATATTAAGATTGGTTCTCAATAACCTGCAAGTTCCATACTGTTCACTGGTTTATTGTGCGGGCTTTGGGTAGAAGCTATACCGGACAGGGCGCCAATTATAGCTAAAAACCACTCGTGAAACTATTGCTACTGCTACCGTTTGTTAAAAACACCTACTGGCGGATTGGGTCGCTACAGGTTTTTTCTGGCCATAGACTTGTTAAGCGGTAAGAAGCGATAGTGGACGTATTTTACAGGGGTTCAGGGGGACGGTTTTTTTTGTGTTGGGCTGCAATTTCGTTCACTAACTCTAGGCCTGAACGGGATGAGGGTCGAAGATCTATGTCACTGTGGTTAATCGGGGTGGTGCGGTTGCCCCAGCGAATCAGCTGAGCACTCCAGCTCAGTCCGGCACCAAATGCAGGAACCAGAATGAGGTCGCCACTTTTGATGGCATTTTCTTCTACGGCCTCTATCAACGCGACAGGTGCTGTTGCTGCTGACATGTTGCCATAGCGTTTGATATTGATAAACAGTTTCGCGTCAGCCAAGTTCAGTCGGTGCGCTAAAGCTTCGATAATACGGAGATTGGCTTGGTGTGGAACGATAATATTAATATCGGCAGGCTCAATACCCAGCTTTTCTATAACTTGGCTGCAACCTGATTGCATACCGGTAACGGCTCGTTTAAAAATTTCACGGCCTTCAAAATTCCAGCGGGTAGTTCCCAGAGGCCAGCCGATATTGGCATATTTAGCCCCCATCCCTTCAACGGCAAGAATATGGCGAGCTTCGCCAAAACACCCCAATGACTCGGCCAAAAGGCCATTTTCAGTGACGCTGGCACCCGTATCAGGTTCTTCTCGTTCAAGGTAAAAAGCGCCAGCGCCGTCGCCAAATAAAATGGCGACGTCACGGTCGCTCCAATCCATTAACTGACTAATGACTTCTGCGCCGATGACCAACGCACTGTTAATTGCCCCCGTGCGAATCATTGAATTAGCCACTGATAAGGCATACATACCACTAGTGCAGGCGGTATTTAAGTCCATGCAGGCGGCATTAGACGCGTTGAGTAGTAACTGTATTTGGGATGACGTATTGGGGACTTGGCTGTCAAATGAACAGCTGCCAAAAATTATCATATCTACATCGGCGGCGGTTTTACCTGCACATGCTAATGCTCGTGCACATGCTACATGGGCGAGGTCACTAACGGGGACATGGGAAATGCGGCGTTCTTTCATACCGGTTCTACTTTCGATCCACTCGTCGGAGGTGTCGATAAATGTAGCGAGATCGTCGTTGGTTAAAATTCCGGGGGGAAGGCATTTACCCCAGCCAGTAATTGCTGCGTGAGCCATTAATTTCCCTTGGTATCTCTAGTTACATTAAGTAGTTACATTAAGTTTTATTAAAATCGCATAAAACACATGGCGCTATTGGGATGCCCGAACGTTGTTCTTGACCTTATAGCGTGGGTGTCACGAATATTAACAGTAAGTTTGGAGCTATCGCAATTGTTTGCTAGGGTGCATATGCACAGTTGGGAAAGATTTGATGCAAAAGTAATTTGAGGACAGCTTAAGTCAAGTTAAGGCTGTGTGAGAGCAGAAGCCGCAGACATCAGTACGAGGGGCCTGCGACTTATAGGTTTTGAGATTTGTACTAAAATTGATCTTCAGTTAGTGACATAACCAAGCTGCTATCGGCCAGCGCCGCTTTAGCAAGTGCTGATACTCTAGGTAAAATGTGCTTGGCATAAAAAGTTGCTGTAGCTAATTTGGCACTGTAAAACTTCTCGTCTAATGAAAGCTTGTCCTCAGCAATCATCGCCGATCTCGCCATTAGCCAGCCGCCTAATACTGTGCCCGAGAGCATAAGATAGTTGACGGACGAGCTGCCAACCAAATCTATATCTTCTGGAATACGCTCACCCAATTCATTACTGGCAGATTTCCAAATTTGAACAGCTTCTGTCAGTTCTTCGGTGATAGCATTTAGGGACGGGTAGTCTGTTTTTAATATTTTGATCGAGGCTTCGACTTCTACCACGAGTTTCATTAATTCTTTGCCACCATCGCGCAGTATTTTTCTACCGAGAAGATCAAGCGCCTGAATGCCAGTAGTGCCTTCGTAAATAGTAATAATCCTGGCGTCCCGCATGTACTGTGCAGCACCGGTTTCTTCGATGTAACCCATGCCGCCGTGAATTTGAACACCCAAGGATGTGACTTCTTGGGCAATTTCTGTAGCCCACGCTTTAGCAATAGGTGTTAGAAATTCGAGTCGCTGGTAAGCATCCGTATCGCCTTTTTCTCCGAAGTCCAAGGCAGAGGACGCAGTGTAGTTTAATGCCCGTGCTGCTTCGGTTAGTGCGCGCATTTGCATTAGCATGCGGCGGACATCACCATGCTTGATAATAGTGTTAGATTCCATTTCTCCTAACGGCGCTCCTTGAACGCGATCTTTGGCGTAAAGTACTGCGTGCTGATAGGCGCTTTCGCT
>JAJRPK010000220.1 GCA_024280785.1 Gammaproteobacteria bacterium | reverse complement strand
GCCGCGTATGGTGCAAACAGGTGACGAAACGCTGGATTACCGCTTAGCTGTGGAAAAGTATGCTGGCAGTAAACAATTGGTTGAATCTGGCGGCGATCACAGCTTTCAGAATTTTGATCGATGGATTGCTGATTCATGGCATCTTTCCCTACGAGAACAGGGTGAATTTTTTCGTTGATATTAGCTATCGCGATCAAGACTCCTTTACCTAAGTAACGGCTTTGATCTCCATCTCGCAATTCCAACGCTTCTCTCGACCCCGTTGATGCCCCAGATGGCGCGCAAGCTAGCGCGCTAACTCCAGACTCCAATTCGACCTTAGCCTCAATAGTGGGATTTCCTCGCGAATCTAGCACCTCTATCGCAGAGACCGTTTTAATAACTGACATAAATTTTTTCCTGTCGATAATTTAGAGTATTAATAACTCATCAAAACCTTTAATTAAATCGTCTACGGCTTTCATCTGGGTCAAAAAAGGTTTTAACTGCTTTAATGGCAGGGCGCAAGGCCCATCACACAGTGCGTTAGAAGGATCAGGGTGAGCCTCTAAAAAAAGTCCTGCCAACCCTTGAGATAACCCTGCCTTGCCTAATTGAGCGACTTGTTGTCGCCTACCACCGGCAGAATCACTACGCCCACCCGGCATTTGCAGCGCATGAGTTACATCAAAAATTACCGGATAAGAAAAAGATTTCATAATATCAAAACCCAGCATGTCGACGACCAAATTATTGTAGCCAAACGAGCTGCCCCGCTCACAAAGCATAAGCCTGTCGTTGCCGGCATCTTTAAACTTTTTCAGAATATGAGTCATTTCCTGCGGCGCTAAAAACTGGGCCTTTTTAATATTAATAGCCACATCACATTTGGCCATAGCCAAAACCAAATCTGTTTGCCGCGATAAAAAAGCAGGCAACTGCATTACATCAACAACGTTGGCAACTTCAGCTGCCTGCCCTGCTTCATGCACATCGGTTATTAGCGGTACATTGAAGGTCTTTTTAATATCCTGAAGAATAGCCAACCCTTTATCTATTCCCGGACCACGAAAAGAGTGAATAGAAGAGCGGTTCGCTTTATCAAAGGACGCTTTAAAAACATAGGGAATCTGCAACTCACTACATACTTCAACGTAATGCCCAGCAATATCCATTGCCATTTCACGAGATTCAAGTACGTTCATACCACCAAATAAAACGAACGGACGATCGTTAGCGACAGATATACTATCAACTTTAACTTCAATGTTTTCGACCATAATGACGGCCCTAATTAAACTCAAATTTTGTAAAGTTTGATTTGTCGCTTTCGCAATACTTAATTTGCGCTCGTCCTATTCAGCGATACGCGTGATCGGCAGCAGACTATTTGGCGAATAGCCAATCAAACGACGTCGATGTCAGAATTCGGCATAAAATTTGACGGAAATCGATTAGACCCGTTGGCTGGCCAGCCATACCGCCCTTCGTAGAGGACTCAGTCATAACCCGAAAAATGAATAGCCGCATCGACAAATCCACTAAACAATGGATGCCCATCCCGCGGCGTAGAAGTAAATTCAGGGTGAAACTGACAGGCCACGAACCATGGGTGGTCGTCTACCTCTATCACTTCAACCAGCTTATTATCGAATGACCAACCCGCTACACGTAATCCCGCTTTCTGCAAGGACTCAACATAATTACCATTAACTTCGTAACGATGCCGATGACGCTCATTTATTTCGTTAGCCTCATACAACTCATGAGTCAAAGAGCCCTCGACTAACTGGCACTTCTGCGCACCCAGGCGCATACTTCCGCCTAAATCACTATTGTCGGCACGTATCTTTTTACTACCGTCTTCGTCCAACCATTCGGTTATCAACGCGATAACAGGATGAGCTGTATCGATATCAAATTCAGTACTGTTTGCGCCCTCCAGGCCGGCCACATGTCTGGCATATTCAATAACAGCGACTTGCATGCCCAGGCAAATCCCTAAATAGGGAATCTTGTTTTCTCGAGCATAGCGAACCGTTAAGATTTTTCCTTCCACTCCTCGCTCGCCAAAACCACCGGGCACTAGAATTGCGTGGACCTCTGATAACTGATCGACTGTGCTTTCATTAATGTCTTCGGAATCGATATAGCGAATCTTAACTTTCGTCTTTGCCCCAATACCGGCATGCTTCAGCGCTTCATTCAACGATTTGTAAGCATCGAGTAAATCTGTATATTTGCCCACTAAGGCAATGGTAACTTCGCGTTCAGGATTAAGCTCTCCGTCGATGACGGCTTCCCATTCAGATAAATCAGCAACCTTACAGTCGAGCCCTAATCGCTGCACCACATATTCATCTAAGCCCTTTTTATTCAGCAAAATTGGGGCGCGATAAATTGTGTCGACATCGGGTAGGGAAATAACTGCACGCTCTTCAACATTGGTAAAGAGCGCAATTTTTTTGCGCGCGCTAGCACTTATTTCAACTTCGGATCGACATATGAGTACATCAGGCTGTAAACCAATAGAACGAAGCTCTTTTACCGAATGCTGCGTGGGCTTGGTTTTTGTCTCGCCCGCAGTTGCGATATAGGGCACCAATGTCAGATGAATCAGTAATGAGTGCTGAGAGCCTAGCTCTATCTTCAACTGTCTAGCCGCTTCCAAAAAAGGCAACGACTCTATATCGCCCACAGTGCCGCCAATTTCTACTAATGCAACATCGTAACCTTCGCCACCAATCAGCACCCTCCGCTTAATTTCATCGGTAATATGCGGAATAACCTGAACGGTTCCGCCAAGATAATCGCCTCTGCGCTCATTGCGCAACACCGTTTCGTAGATTCGACCCGTGGTAAAATTATTGCGCTTACCCATTTTGGTACGGAGAAATCGCTCGTAATGGCCCAAATCCAAATCGGTCTCTGCACCATCGTCAGTCACAAATACTTCACCATGTTGAAACGGGCTCATCGTGCCCGGATCGACATTGATATAGGGGTCAAGTTTCATCATCGTCACTTTAAGACCGCGCGACTCTAGAATGGCCGCTAAAGAAGCCGATGCAATACCTTTACCTAAAGAAGAAACAACGCCACCGGTGACGAATATATATCGCGTCATTTAATACAATGCCTACTAACCAATTCAATGGCCTGTTAATCAATGGCCTGTAAATAGACCAACAGAGCGGTCTATCTATGATGTTGACCGTGTTGAACACTTTTGTTGAACGGCAGGAACGTGCGGACGAAAGTGCGGACAGTGCCGTGCATAGATGGGAAATCAGCTTAGCAGAAAGCCGTTATTCTCACAAACCGACAAATGGTGATTTTTGCGATATCGTTTAGTTGGAGGTTAGTAGAAGCGGCTTCTTTGGATAAACTTACAGGTAAGCTTAAAAAGCAGGAAGTACATTGCACTTGATTATTACAGCTTTGAGAATCCACCGGCATGAAACCAGCCAGCAAAGTGCACGATTAAACGTGCCTAAAAAATAGCGCATTAGATCAATGTCGGCCGTAGAGGGCAATCCCGAATAGCTGATTTAGCTTAAAAGTCGTCATCCATGGCAAAATCGTCTTCAGCAATTGTTTTTTCTGCATCAGGAAAGTAATTGTCTAACTCAATCGCATTGGGTGGAATAAGCCCTGCTAGTAATTGATCGACATCATAAGATATTTTATCGGCCAAGTTTTCTTCTTCGCCGCGCTTAACTGAAACTTTTACCGCGTCGCGCCAAACCAGTAGGTTCTGACTGTTAATCGCCCTGTGGTCAGTATTTTTAGCCCATTCAGCACTAATGCGTCGCCCGATTGATGCCATCTTAACTTTAAGCCTAATTCGCTGCGGGTAGTCTTCGACTTCTGACAAGACCTTTGCCGTCAGCCATTCCCAACCTTCTGAATAAAATGCCCAACCCTGATAATAACGCTTCACCCATTTAAGGTAATCATCTTGAGTCTGCACCAACTGATTGCCTTCGTCATGGCTGTAATAATTCTCGTAATATTGTAATGGTGGCAATTCTGCGGGCCAGCTCACCTGAGAACCAGGCGCTGTCACACAAGCTTGAAGTAAAGTCAGCAGTAAACCTGCTGTAAAATAACGGAAATTCATAAATTTTTTCATATTTCTAGTTCGCAGCCGAATACCCTCCAAGCTACCTGTTTAGCCTTTATCTGAATGAGGTCTCTATTTAGCTTAGCCCATTGTCAGAGAGACAATGATTTTTGGCTATCTGCCTAAACTTTCAGATGGTTGTTTTTTGATCACGCGGTTAAAGGTTTCCTCGAGATTACTAGCCCTGTGTACAGATTACTAGGATAACTTAATCTTCTTCTAACTTGGCGGTTAATCATCGTATCAACACAAATAGTCATGCAAAAAGTTAAAGCTCTGAACCGCTACGAATAGCTCTAATTTTCGTATAAATCAACACTTGATCGCGGGAAAGACGCCAAAGACCCTGCAGCATCATTAAATAAGAGGTATCTGTTTAGGGGCAACCTGATGACTAGAGCTATCGCTTAAATTAGAAACACTTACACCTAACAATCTCACCCTTCTTCGATTTGCATCGGTTTTCTCTAATAATTGAGACAACCGCAACATCATATCATTCAATGTCTGAAAACCACCACTTTCAGTACAACTGCGAGTCACTTGTTGGAAATTATCGAATTTAACTTTTAACGTTAAAGTTTGTGCAAGCATATGCTTGCTTTTTAACGCTAGCACTACTTTTTCAGTTAGGCGCTGTATTACTTTTATCATGTCTTCCGGTCGAACCAAATCGACGGCAAAAGTAGTTTCAGCACCAATGGACTTACGGACGCGATTATTTTGCACCGGTCGATCATCTATACCTCGCACGATATTGTAATAATACACACCTGACCGACCAAAATATCGATCTAATTTCTTTTTGCTCCAACGCCTGAGGTCGCCTCCATTATGTATTCCCGCCGCCTTCATTTTTTGTTCAGTGGCTTTGCCCACACCGTGAAATCTGCGAATAGCCAAAGACTCAAGTACAGTAACGGCCTGCGACGGCAAAATAACGAATAGACCGTTGGGCTTATCCATGTCAGAAGCAATTTTGGCAAGAAACTTGTTGTAGGACACTCCCGCTGAAGCGGTTAATCCGGTTCGACGTTTAATCGCGCACTTAATATCTTTTGCAATCAGCGTAGCCGAACCCTCACAAAGAGATGTGCCCGTTACATCAAGAAATGCCTCATCTAGAGATAACGGCTCTACTAATGCTGTATATTCGCGAAAAATCGCTTGGATAAGCTTAGAAACCTCTCGATAAACTTCAAATCTTGGACTTAAGAAGACTGCATCCGGGCACCGCTGATAAGCTTGAGAACAGGGCATCGCTGAGTGTATTCCAAACTCTCTTGCCTCGTAACTGCAGGCGGCAACCACCCCACGACTTTGCGGCTGTCCGCCGACGATAACTGGCTTGCCACGATGTTCAGGAAAATCTCGTTGCTCCACCGAGGCAAAGAACGCGTCCATATCGATGTGGATAATCTTTCGCTGGATTACGCCATCAACTTGATTGTCAGTATTTTTCGATCCCGTCTCAAACTTTAAACCAGAGGCAGCTCTGGAGAAAGAGCTGGAGGAAGAACTAGAGACCGACGATGTTTTTGAGAGTTGACTGGCCATAAACTGAATATTAATTAGCAATCCACAGAAAGAATATTACCATCGTATAATTGATGATAAACCTGTATCTTTAACTTGTACTTTTAATAACAAGGCCTTGATTATTGGTCTGGACAACCACCAACAATCGAGACCTTATTCAGTACTGAGGCTCGACTAGCTCGTCATAGGATCTTCAGTTCCAAGCAGTGTTCACCACAGTATTATTAGCTCAAAGAATAAATGAGCAGTAACCAATAATACTACTGATTAAGCGTAAACACACTAAACTAAGCTCAATTCTGTTCTGTATAGCCGACAAAAATGACATCATTTCGAAATCGAGACACCCCACTTTGAACAACAAGTTTAAAAAATTCCTGATCACTTTAATTGCCATCATTGGCTATGGAGGATGGGCACTTTATAGTAATTGGGATTTCGACGCACTCGCTCAAAATCAAATGGTCGCTATTCGAGCCGGCCTAATACAAGGCGGGTATTCAGGGTTACTGACATTAATCAACATCATTATTCTAGAAAACTTGTTCACACGATTTAACTCAGCTATGTCTTACCCCATAAACATGCTAACTACCCTACTATGTACGATCTTACTTCAATACAGCATCATCATTCCCGTTCACCTCTTCAACGGCACTCCACATATCTTGATTACTTTACTACCCGGTTTTTTTATTGGCACTACGTTTAGCTTTGTCTATCTGCTCTCTATACGCCAGAATTATTACCCAATCCGCTCGGTATAGCCTAAAGCAATGAGGACTCGCTGTTAGACTGGCTAACAGTTCGATCGGTTAGAAACAACAGGCTGCCCTGAAGTAGGGAAACAAAAACAACCGGTGATGATGGACAGTCAGTAATAAACTGTACGCTTTTTTCTAGGTATTCTACGAAGACGGTACATCTAACTACATTTAAATAATCTCAAACAATCTCAAACAATGAAGACCTGACAATGAATAAAGAACTCATGCAATCTTATTATGAAACCTACAATAGCGAAGACCCGGATAAGCTGAGATTGTTCTATAGCGATGATGTCGTTCTATCGTCCAGCCAAGGTGAGCAGCACGGCCCCGATGCTATTTTAGAAACCTATCGCTACCTGATTAACAATTTTCACGACAAAATGACACCGTCAAATATTGAAATCAACGGTAACATCGCAATAGTAGAGATTGCCGACAAGTTTACCGCTAAAAAAGATGTTGCTGATTTTCTGGGTACCAGCTTTAAGATAGGCCAGTCTTTCGAAATTAATATTCGAGGCACCTACGAAGCCGTCGATGGTAAATTTAAAAAAATAACGATCGAGATGGTATAACAAGCGACTGTGATTAAAAGCAAGGCCTCCCACAGCTAAATGATTAGTTCATTTGCCACTCCTGATTGTTGCGAACCATTGCGTTGAGAATGGTCATCATCTTTCGCATACAGGCGGTGATGGCGACTTTTTTGTTCTTGCCTTTAGCCACCAGCTTATTAAAAAATTGTTTCATTACGGGGTTGTGTTGAATAGACGATAGCATGGCCATGTACAGTACCGTTCTTATCGGCGCTCGGCCGCCACGAATGCGCCGTTTGCCCCTCATCTTTCCGCTGTCCCGGTTAAACGGTGCGAGCCCGCATAAAGCCGCCACTTGGCGATTTGATAAGTGACCCAGTTCAGGGAGCTCACCTAAATAGAGTGAAGGCTACGCCGTCGCCAATGCCAGGGACAGAGCGGAGAAGGTGATAAGTCTGCTGCCATTCCGCGACTTCAGATACCTCTTTGGCTAATTTATCATTGATCCATTGAATGTCTTTATCGAGTAGTTTTAATAATCTCCTATGTGATGCGGCTAAGATCTTAATGGCTTTGTGTTGTCGGTTGAGTTCTTGGGTTCGTGTTTCATTCAGCTGACGCTTTCGTGCGAGTAAGTCTCTGATAAGCCGTATTTTTTTGCTGGCAATGGGCCTGATCTCTGGTTGCATGACCACACCGAATTGAGCGATGAGCCGTGAATCAATTTTGTCTGTCTTGGCTAATATGCCTTGAGCTTTAGCAAACTGCCGAACCTGAATCGGCTGAACAATCACCACGGGCATATTTTTAGCGGCACAAGACTCGACCAGCAAGCGTTCATACCCACCGGTCGCTTCTACGACGATACGGGTTAGCTTGTAACGATTGAGCTTGGTGAGCAACTGTTTAATCCCTCCTGAGGTATTGTGTTCCTGCCAGTGCAGGTCTAACTCAAAGATATGAACATCCAGCAGTGATTTGCCAATGTCGATACCGACGTGTCTTTCTTTGCTTTTTATGCGTGCGATGGTAGTTGTATTCATATCTCACCCTTGCTACATTCGGGCTCGAGGCCCATTCGACTGTTCGAGTTAAAAG
>JAJRPK010000007.1 GCA_024280785.1 Gammaproteobacteria bacterium | reverse complement strand
GTTGATGGTGGCTCGAATAAGCTGGGTAAAAGAAGTGTAGGTTGTTGAAACTGTGGCTAGCTACGTAGCACGATCAAAACATAAAGAGTGTTTGCTGTGCGCGTAGCGGACGTTGAATCCGCTACGCGGTTGAGAATTACACTAGGCTTCTGCGTCGAAGGTGATGTGCATTTCTTTAATGCCACTAATAAAATTGGATCGTAACCAGGATATAGGCCCTACCAATTTTGGATTGCGAAGTCTGGGGATTATTTCTTCAAAAATAACCTGGAGTTCCAGTCGCGCCAAATGTGATCCTAAGCAAAAATGTTCGCCAATACCAAAAGCGCGGTGTTTGTTTTTAATGTCACTTCGTTCTTGCCGGGTTATATCAAAGGTCTCCGGATCCTCGAATACTTCTTCGTCCCGGTTAGCCGAGTGGTAGTACAAAACGACGTTATCGCCTTTTTTGATGAGGTGGCCGCTGGGTAAGGTTGAGTCTTCCATTGCGGTTCGTCGAAAGGCGACTACGGCGGTGTTGTACCGTAAAATTTCTTCTATCGCATTGGGGATTTTTGTTGGGTCGTTAACTAATTTTTCCAGTTCATCAGGGTTGTCCATTAACAGGCGCATACCGTGCGATGTGATAGTGCGGGTCGTTTCGTTGCCCGCAATTAATAAGATTAAAAAGAAACTGCTAAATTCGTCGTGTGAAAGTTTTTCGCCATCAACCCCGTCTAGTAGTGCACTCATAATATAACTGGTGTCGGTGCCTTGAGTTTTGCCCGCCTCATGATCAATAGCCATTTGCTGACCAAACATGAATAACTCCATCATCGCTTGCTTAGCGTCATCTTGTGTCGTGGCTAAATCGGGATCATCACTTCCCAGCATGACGTTGGTCCATTCAAATATTTTATGACGATGCTCTAGTGGAACGCCCATTAATTCACAGATGGCAATAAGTGGAAGCTCGGAAGCAACGTCTTTTACGAATTCACATTTACCATTTGTAGCGATGCGATCGACAATGTCTTTGGCAACTTGTTTAAAGCGGGGGTGATAAGAATCGACAACCTTGGGAACAAAAGCCGCACGGATGATGCGACGGTGCTGAATATGATCGGGTGGATCCATGTTGATGAGAATTAAACGCTGCATCCCGAGTTCTTTCGGGTCGATATCTTGCATAGTGCAGGTACGTTCTGCCGATGAAAAAATTAATGGTTGCTTGGATATAAAATCAAGGTCTTTATGTTTGGTGATAGCCCAATATCCGCCGGTCTCAAAAGATGAGTGTTCTTGCCAGTATACGGGCTGTTCTGCGCGAAGTTCTTTAAACCATTCAAAAGGAATGCCACCGACGAAACTGTCGGGACTAGAAAGGTCGATATGGGGGCAAGCACTCATAAACATTCCTGCAGGCAATAGCGTTAGGGATTATTAGTCAATTGACCGGTCAAGTGTGAAGCTTTGTTTTCATCAGGTCAACAAATGTTCATTAAACAAAAGTTCATTTTGCTAGAGTTGGCTACAGGCACGGGTCAAGCTGTTTGGATGTTAACTCCGTTAGAGGTTCCGAGCAGCAATACGTTTGCGGGGCGTATGGCGAATAAACCATTAGTAACGACGCCGGTGATGTTATTGATCTGGTGTTCAGTTTCGATGGGGTTGCTGATCATAAAATTATACACATCTAAAATGTGATTGCCGTTATCGGTCACTACACCCTCTCTATAAACTGGCGACCCTCCCATGCCGGCAAGCTTTCTTGCCACATAACTACGGGCCATGGGAATCACTTCAACCGGGAGTGGGAAATCGCCAAGGATGTCTACTTTTTTACTTTCATCGGCAATGCAAATAAATTCTCTGGCTACTGCAGCGATAATTTTTTCACGGGTTAACGCCGCGCCGCCACCTTTAATCAGCTGCAGATGATGGTTGGTTTCATCCGCACCATCGATATAAAACTCTAATTCCCCAACTTCATTGAGGTTGAGTACTGGAATGCCGTGCTCGCGCAGCCTTTCCGAGCTGCCTTCAGAGCTGGAAACCGCCGCTTTAAAGTGGCCCTTTTTTTTGGCGAGAGCATCAATGAAAAAGTTCACGGTTGACCCCGTACCTACACCGACAATGCTGTCGTGATCAAGTCGAGCTTGAATGTGGTCGATGGCCGCATTTGCGACATCACTTTTAAGTTGATCCTGAGCCGATAGCGGCATCGAGTGTCTCCTGTTTTCTGTTTTCTGCTGAGGTTACGGTTGGCTGTGGCATCTGCCGTAGTTTGTTACTGATTTATCACTAGCCGGCTTCTAATTTAAGGTTTTACCAGTAGGCTGTTGATATATAAAGGTGTATGAACTGCTGGCTGAATTCCCGCGATTTTTTCTTTGTGAGTGACCTCACATTTTACCAAGTGAGTGTCAGCCAGAGTGTTGTTATTAGCTATCATGGTAATAATGACAGTCGTTTTTACGGAAAGTCGTCCAATTCAGTACAGTTTATTTGCCAGTTGAGAACAATGGATACATATTACGCCACCTGCCTTGTTTTTATAATAGGGACTGCCCTCACAGCATTAGCGCCGGTTATTTCAGCGGCTATCTAGTTACTGTGGGCTGCAGAACTTTATATTCTAAACCACACACAATCATCTCATTGGATACAGCCATTTAGCGGTTATGCGTTCAGTATTTTGCTGCGCGAATAAGCTTTTTATCTGTTGCGATTGCCTGCAGAGGGATGTCCCAATCATTTATCGGCAATGATTCAGCCTGCTGACATTGATGAGCGAGGCCGAGTAAAAATGGTTTTTTGCAATGGCTATTGCGTGATTGGGCTAGATAGCGATCGTAATATCCACCTCCGCGACCTAGACGATTTCCTTTAAAATCAAATGCTACCAGTGGTACCAAAATTAAATCGAGGGAATGCAGCGAGACAATGCGGTGGTTTTTTTTTGGCTCACTTAACCCCCATGCGCCTAAGTAGAGGGGGTCTTGGCGCCGGTAGCGAACAAATTGCATAGAATTTTTCCCCCGCCCACCGTATTGGGTAATAGCCGGTAAAAACGTTTGCTTACGCATTTTCCATGCCTGATGAAGGGCATGGAGGGGGCTGATTTCTCCATCATTGGGCAAATAAAAGGCGATACGCTTGGCACGAATAAACTCGGGGCAACAGGCCAAAATTTTTGTAAGCTGGAGGGCAGCGGTCATTTGCTGTTTTTGAGATAATCGCCTGCGTGCACTTCTATACTGTTTCCGTAAGTTGTGCCTTTTTGTTTTCTGAGTTGTTTGCTGATCACTGGTCATCTTTATATTGCCCAGTCATTGCCCAGCGCGGAGTGCTGTTCTGAAGAAAGAAGGGTATCGGAGGATGCTGAATGGAACAACACTAAAAAGCAGATCGAAGAACACGGATAGAAAGAACACCCCAGGGTACCGCTGCCATTGCGGCCTCGAACCGAAAAAGGTTCAAGGTGGGGGCCCCTGCAATCTCGAAGGCGTCCCGATCATGTCGGGCCTGCACACAGACACTGCCAGAAACCTCCTAAGTGGTATTATCGGCTCAAGGACATGCTGACTGGCTAATACCTCAGGGTGTTCCACTTCAGTATAAACCAGCTTTGCCAATACAGGTACAAAAGTTATAGAGTATTTGCATTTAAGCAACGGTGTTCGATAGTACTAAATCTTTAGTTAGAGGACGGTAGAAAGGCTGGTAGGACTAAATCTCCATTTGTTTTGCACTTTGCAGCGCGTTATCTAGCTTGCGGTTTAGTTTTCTTAACATGCTGGCGGTTTCTTTGCCTTCGATTTTGTCTTTCGCCTGTAAAAATTCGTTGGTGATATTTAACGCAGCCATGATGGCTATGCGCTCAAGGCCAATAACTTTGCCGTTATCGCGAATGTCGCGCATCATTTTGTCGAGCTCGATGGCAGCTTTGACCAGGTCATCTTGCTCATCAGGAGGGCAAGAGACTTGAAACTCTTTACCCAATACGGATACATTTAATGCAATAATTTCGTCAGAAATGATCGATGGAGCCGGTTTTTTAGGGACGACACCACGGGATAATTCTTTCATTCGCCAGTCTCCATAGATTTGAGGCGGGTAATCATGGCTTCGACCTTGTTGCGGGCCGTTTCATTTTTGATGAGTAGTTTGCGTCGTTCGCTACTCCAGTCGGTCTCTCGGCCGCGAAGTGCTTTGTTTTCTTTATCAAGCGACGCGCACAGAGCGATAAGTTCATCGAGCTTATCTTCAAGCTGCTCCAGATGCTGTTTCATTGTTTAGTTTTGCCCTGTCTGATGACTCTTTATCTTATCTATGTTTTAAGTAAGTTTTAAGTAAGTTTCAAGTATGCTTGGTCAATTGACGAGATATTCTATGTCTATTGTAAAGACCGAGACAATTGCTAAGCGGTCATTTTACCTCAGCCAGTGAGCTAAACCTAACAAAAAAAACAGCATCGGTTTGGCTTGAAATGCTTGATTGTGACACGGCCTCTCTCATGATGGCTGCTAATATAGATGGCACGGCGAAGATGGTCAATCATTGCCAGCAGATGTTTGATAGTGCTGTTTGATGGGCTTTAAAGCCGATGGTTGAATAGCCTGTGAGACACATATTGGCATCGTTACGGTGTGGACGTCGAATTAAGCTTTCAGAAGAGGCCTATCTATTCGTATAATTCATTTTTTAGCGACATAATCTATAACCTTTGATAGGGAGTCACAATGAGTATTAAGGAGTTTCCCGTTCCCTGCGATTTTGATGACTTGGCGGATTGGCTTCTCACGGTTAACAGTCACTTCTCGCCGGCAGAACTACACGGCGCTATTATGGGGGGGCTGTGTGGGCGTATGCGTTTGACACCCGCGCAGTGGGCACAATTTGGCTTGGCCGTTATGGGCTCTGCCGGTGCGGATTTGGCAATGATGGATGAATTCGAGCAAGCCCCTGTAGTTGGTGACTGCAGTGATGACCGCAGTGATGACCGTAGTGCTGACCGTAGTGTTAATCATGCCGTTGATAGTACTGTCGAAAGTGCCGAATCTGTTTTGGGTGGGCTAGCGTTTGAGCAGCAGCAAAGTCTCGCTGCGGATGAAACCCTATTTCAACCCTTTTTGCCGGATGATGACGAGCCAATCGAGCAAAGAACCAGCGAGTTGAGTTGCTGGTGTAAGGGTTTTCTTGGCGGTTTTGCCGAGGCTCAAGTATTTTTACGGCAAGCAGCCTTACCCACAGCGATTGATGAACTGCCCGCAATGGTTCAAGAGTCTCTCCGTGATTTGGCCGCCATTGCTCAGGCGGCGATCTCGAATGACAGTGGGGCGGCATCAGCGGATGGATTTGATGAAGACCCACTCACATTAAAGGACGATTTCGGTGATAGTGGCTTTGCCACAGCCCTCGATGATGACGAAGAGTCGGCTGAAGAAGCGGAACGGGATTACATGGAAATTGTTGAATACCTTCGACTAGCAACTTTAACGGTGTTCAACGAATTTGGTTGGGTCGAGGTGCTTTCTTCAGCAGAAAAAAAAGACTCGGTGGGCGTGGATGCGGTTGCCGCTACTGGCGTGGCTAAATTGTTTCCATCAGATAAGAACACCATGCACTAATTTGAGTTTATATAAGAGTAATTTCTGTGAGGGTACTTTATATAAGGGCAAATAGTTAAAATAATGGTTAAAAGTAAGGTAGGCAAGAAATCCAAGATGGCGATAAAAAAAACCTCAAAAATTAAAGATATATCAAAAGCGATACCTGTTATCGATAAGCGAGAATACGCTCGCCGTCGACGCGATTTAATGGCGCAAATGGAAACTGATAGTATTGCTATTATTCCGTCGGCAACAACTTTGATACGTAATCGAGATGCTGAATTTAAATTTCGTCAAGATAGCGATTTTTACTATTTGTCCGGGTTTAATGAGCCTGATTCGGTATTGGTTATCGTCCCTGGCCGCAAACACGGAGAGTGCCTGTTTTTCTGTCGCGAGCGCGATCCCGAACGAGAGTTATGGGACGGCTATCGACAAGGTCCCGAAGGTGTATGTAAGAACCTTGGTGCTGATGACGCATTTCCTATTAGTGATATAGATGACATTCTTCCCGGTCTGTTAGAAGGTCGCGAGCGTGTCTACTACTCGATGGGTAAGCGTCCTGAATTTGACAAGAGAGTGATGGATTGGATTAACGTGCTTCGTTCTAACGTGCGATCTGGAGCGCATCCGCCGGGTGAGTTTCTTGATCTCGACCACTGCTTGCATGATATGCGGTTATATAAAAGCGTTGCTGAAATTCGCGTGATGCAGCGGGCGGCTGACATATCTGCCGCGGCCCATACTCGTGCAATGAAAGCATGCCGGCCAGGTATGATGGAGTACCAGCTAGAGGCCGA
The DNA here is from genome assembly GCA_024280785.1 of Gammaproteobacteria bacterium. Classification (GTDB taxonomy): domain Bacteria; phylum Pseudomonadota; class Gammaproteobacteria; order Pseudomonadales; family UBA7434; genus UBA7434. The sequence continues at coordinate 5,277 of JAJRPK010000007.1, read as the reverse complement.
ATATCTCCACGAGTTTGCCGTGTCAGGCGCTCAGTCCACCGCGTATAACTCGATAGTAGGTGCAGGTAAAAACGGCTGTATATTACATTACGTTGAAAATAATGCCGTCATTCGTGACGGTGATTTAGTATTGATCGACGCGGGTTGCGAACTCAATTGTTATGCTTCGGATATCACACGTACTTTTCCGGCAAATGGAAAGTTTAGTAAAGAACAGCAGGCTTTGTATGAAATTGTGCTAGAAGCCCAGCTCTCGTCAATAAAAATGATCTCGCCGGGCCTTCATTGGAATCAGGCACACGATGAAACTGTTAGGGTAATTACTCAAGGTTTACTGGATCTTCGTTTACTAAAGGGCGAACTGAATGAGCTGGTAGAAACCGAGGCTTATAAACCCTTTTACATGCATCGCGCGGGTCATTGGCTGGGGATGGATGTCCACGATGTAGGGGACTATAAAGTGCATGATGAATGGCGCGTGCTGGAACCTGGCATGGTGTTGACGGCTGAGCCTGGGATTTATGTTGGGGCGCAAGATAAAAATGTTGCGGCAAAATGGCGCGGCATTGGCATTCGGATCGAAGATGATGTGGCGGTGACCAAAGAGGGGCACCATGTATTATCCTCAGCTGTTGGTAAAACCGTACCCGATATTGTTGCATTGATGAAGAAATCTAGCGGAGCCGCTAAACGCAAGCTCAAGCCGGCAATTAAGAATGCTGCACGGCAGAAGAAAGTCGTGGCAAAAAAAGTAAAGACCAAAAAAGTAAAGACTAAAAAAACCGTTGCTAGAAAAAGAACTGTCAGAAAATAGTTGCGCTGAGAGAGTCAATGAAACCTTCATCCACCATGCCCTCGCTGGCAAAAGAACATTACGACATTGTGATTGCCGGTGGTGGAATGGTCGGTGTAAGTCTTGCCTGTGCGCTGGCTGCAGCGGATGAGTCTTCTGCATTATCGATACTCCTGGTCGATAACTTCCCTATTAAAAAGCCTGTTGCAGGTGAGTCCCGATTGCCACCGGAATACCACCCTAGCTTTGATTCGCGTTCTACTGCTTTGTCGATGGCGAGCATTGAAATTTATCAGGCAATAGGTGTTCTGAACACTTTGTTAAAACACGCCGAGCCCATCAAGCAGATTCATGTCTCTGATCGAGGTCACAGTGGTAGTGCATTACTCGATGCTGAAGAACAAGACTTGGATGCGTTTGGCTATGTCATCGAAAATCAGTGGTTAGGTGCAGTATTGTTAGATCGTTTGTCGGAACTTCCCGCTGTAGAGCTGTGCACGGGAGCAAGTGCCATTAATGTTATTCCGAAGTCGGGCGGGGTTAGCGTTGATATTGCGGCAGTTGCTAAGGCCCAGGCTACTCAAGGGTCTGGCGATAGTGGTAATGCAGATAATAGTCCCAGCGATAAAACTTTCGCAGCGCGGACCATTAATACTAACTTGCTAGTGGTGGCTGATGGGGCGCAGTCAGGATTGCGAGATGGTCTCGGTATCAGCGCGACGGTGCAGCAGTATGATCAGGTGGCGGTGATTGCCAACCTCCAAACTCAACTACCGCATCGGGGCTTGGCATTTGAACGTTTTACTGCCGATGGCGCCGTTGCCTTTTTACCGTTACCCGATTTGCCTGCCATTAAAAATAGAAGTGCTTTGGTTTGGACTTTGCCGGCAGACTCGCTGGCCGCTGCGGATCGGCGACCAAGTGATTTGGTCAGTGCTGACGAACAAGAATTTATTGCGCGGCTGCAACGGGTGTTTGGTCATCGTTTAGGAAATATTACCCGTGTTGGTCAGAGGCAAAGTTATCCCCTGTCGTTAACCATTGCCGACGAAATGATTCGCAGTCACATAGTGTTGATGGGAAATTCAGCGCACGCTCTTCATCCAGTGGCAGGGCAGGGGTTTAATTTGGCATTAAGAGATGTCGCGGTTATTGCAGAAAAAATATTGCTTGCCCGTCGGCACAATAAAGATATTGGTTCCTTAGACATACTTGAATCTTACGCTGATTCCCGAGTTAAAGATCACAATCTAACTATTGGTTTTAGTCATTTTCTTATTGAGTTGTTCGGCATGCAGTCTTTGCCAGTGCAGGTAGGGCGCTCACTAGGGTTAATAGCATTGGATTTATTTAAGCCGGCTAAGGCTCAATTTGTGCGACAGGCTACGGGGTTGGGCGGTAGGCGGAGTTCTTTGTGAGTAGAAAAAACACGGTGAGTGAACAACCTGCTGTAGATGGAAAAAGTGCTGTGGCTGGACAATACGATATTACTATTGTAGGTGCAGGTATTGCCGGGAGTGCGCTGGCCTGTGCTTTGAGCGCCGGCTCTTCAACCAATAAACAACGCTCAAATATTCGTATCGCGCTAATTGAAGCAAACTCAATTAGCGCTGATTGGCCCCCTTGTGAAAATGGGGTAAACGACTTTGATCCACGAGTTAGTGCGCTTACGGTTAAGTCGCAGCAATTATTACAGGATATCGGTGTCTGGGCCGATATTGCGGTTCGACGTGTCAGCCCATTTGAGCAAATGCGAGTATGGGATGCCGATGGAACGGGTAAAATTCACTTTGATGCAGCCGATATTCACGTGCCTGCATTAGGCCATATTGTAGAAAATCGTTTAACAGTTGCTGCATTGATGCACCGAGTAAGGCGGTGCCCTAATGTCGATGTTTACGATGGACAGCCGGTTGCCAATATTATTCTTGCAGAAGATGATTCGGCTGTTTCAACGCGGCCGCTGGATACTAAACAGGTTGAGGAAGAAGGCTTCTTAAATCGTGGTGCAGACCCCATCGATTCATTAGTTGTTGTTGAGCTGGCCGACGGCACTGAAATTCGCAGTACGTTGGTAGTCGCTGCCGATGGCGCAAATTCACCACTGCGAAAAAAAGTTGGATTGCCAGTGCGCGAATGGGATTACCATCACGATGCCATAGTGTGTACCGTTAGAGTAGAACAGCCTCACCAAAAAACAGCATGGCAGCGATTTACTCAACAAGGGCCGCTGGCCTTTTTGCCGTTGGCAACGGGAGAGAGCGACCTCGATCGGTTACACTTCTGTTCAATTGTCTGGTCGCAAACGCGAGATCAAGCTGAACAGATGATGGCCTTGGATGACGAGGTTTTTTGCGAAGCGTTGGGGCGCGCTTTTGAGCGACGTTTAGGGAAGATTGAATTGGTTTCACGGCGCTTTAGTTTTCCATTGCGCCAAAGGCACGCTATTGATTACGTTAAGCCGGGTTTTGCGTTAATCGCCGATGCAGCACACGCGATTCATCCACTAGCGGGCCAGGGAATTAACCTTGGCTTGGCCGATGTAAAGGCGTTGTCGGAATGTATTTTTGCGGCAATGGATCGAGGGCAGGAGATAGGTGACATTGTTTTACTGAATCGTTACCAAAGAGAGCGCAAGGGCGACAATCTTGCGATGATGGCAGCGGTCGAAGGGTTTAAGCGGTTATTTGCTCCTGTGCCGCCACCTTTACGTTGGTTGAGAAATGCTGGAATGAATGCATTCGATCAGCAACAAGGTTTAAAAAACCAGTTAATAAAATACGCGCTGGGTTTTTAATAAGACATGGGCTGGGCCTTTAATCAGATACGCGCTGGGCAGAATGGCACTTAGCTAAGCGTAATACCGGCGTTTATCCCCATAAAAACATCTGTGGCATGGATGCCACAGTTGAGCTACATGGACGTATTCATCGCGTTTTTTCTGGGGATAAACGCCGGTATTACGCGGATCGAAGCCAAAACACTGCCACTTAAGTAAGTGCCATTTAGCACTGGGTATTTTAATAAGATACGCTCTGGGCATTTAAAAGCCTCTAGTGGAACAAAAAAGTCTTTCTCAAAGATAAAATTTATTTTCGTTAAGCTGAAGCCAATCTGACCGATTGGTAAGTAGGCGTCGGGGCTAAGATATGAATAATCACTTTTTCGCTTACTTGAGCAAAATGCGTTGGATTTATCGTTGGGGCATGAAGCGTAACGCGATTCAAGAAAATGTGATGGAACATTCATATGAAGTTGCAGTGATTGCCCATGCATTGGCGATTATCCATCAACGGGTTTATCAGCAAGATATTGATGTTAACGCCGTAGCGGTTGCCGCGTTGTATCACGATGCGTCCGAGGTATTAACCGGCGACTTACCATCGCCGATTAAGTACCACAACAAAAAAATCCGCGACGCCTATAAAGAGGTTGAATATGCAGCCGAGCTAGAAATGCTATCGACCTTACCCGAGGAGTTGCGTGATGACTACGAAGATTATTTGTTGCATGACCGTCAATCCGAAGATGTGGCACGAATTATTAAGGCCGCAGATTTAATTGCTTCGTTAGTCAAATGCAAGGCAGAGCTCAACGCTGGTAATGCTGAGTTTTCCAAAGCCGTCGTTGACGTGGAGGTTCGACTAAAACAAATGGATATTTCGGCAGTGAATTATTTTTTACAGAACTTTTTACCCAGTTTTGATTTGACGCTCGATGAGTTAATTACTCACAGCGAAAATTTATTTACTAACACTTAATTAGTCTTTGCTCTCGTCACTATATTGCTATTTTTTCTGGCATATTTGATTTGAAGTGCGAAGTGGTCATCAAAATTTAACCAGAAACAGGAAGCATGCAGTGCAAAAATACGGTTTTTCTTTATCTTGTTTATCTATTAGTGCTTTGCTTTGCGTTAGCGCGGCGTTGCATGCTGCAGATGTCAGCCCTGTCGTTAGTACCATTGATCGCCATCGCGCAGTTAATGCCGATGCTGAATTTGACAACTGGCTGTTACACGGGCGGACCTACAATGAACAGCGTTTTAGTCCGCTGGATCAAATCAATCTAGAGTCAATCGATAAGCTGGGTTTGAGCTGGTATTTTGAAACCGGTACTCATCGGGGGCTAGAGGCGACGCCGATTGTCATCGATGGGCGAATGTACACGAGCGGCCCTTGGGGTATTGTTTATGCGTTAGATGCCAAAACGGGAGAGAAGCTTTGGTTTTTCGACCCTCAAGTCGATAAGTCTCGCGGGTTTTACGCATGCTGCGATACCGTTAATCGAGGCGTGGCGGCGTGGGGCGATAGAATATATGTCGCGACGCTAGACGGCCGATTAATAGCGATCGATGCCCAAACCGGCGAGTCGGTTTGGGATGTATTAACTATAGATCTGACTAAACCCTACACTATTACGGGTGCGCCGCGAATTGTTGATGGTAAAGTTGTTATCGGCAATGGCGGAGCCGACTTTGGAGT
>JAJRPK010000219.1 GCA_024280785.1 Gammaproteobacteria bacterium | reverse complement strand
GTGACTGACTTTCCTTACATGTTATAAAGTATAGATGTTAATAAATTTTTTGCATAAAAACCTTAAAAGACTTACCGGGAAAAGCGACTTTATTCACCCAAAAATTAGTTATTTTTACCCTTAAATTTAAGCTTTAAAATAAACGCATAATCTACTGTAATAAAATTATAAATCAATACGTTACTAGACTCTTATAAATGTTTTTTGAGGGGTATAAATAGGTGTTTATTTCGATTAAAAAGAATATTATATATTTTCCTCATTAATTTTTTGCACTAGCACCCAAGGAGCGACTACGATCGCCCAAAACAGAGGATCGCTCTTTTGCCATAATCGAGCATTTTCGATCGAAGCTTTTTTAAGCTCTCCACTTGACAATAGATCCTCCACAACAACTTGATTGTCGTGAATCACGTGCACTGCGATTTCAATCAGATCAGCCTGAGCATCCACCACCAACACAACACCACGCGCAAAATGACGTTGTATTTCCGGCCACAAGACCTTACCTGTTTGTGTATTTAGTTTCGAGCGTAATTCATCAAGGGACTCAGTCATATAGGAGAACTTTATGTATTTAAGAATTAAGCATCAGAACAAAAATGAACTTATCTGCTTTGTTATATATCTTACCTATAGCATTAATACTTATCGTATAAACACATAAACCTAAGAAAGAACCTTAAGTGGCTACTCTCTTTTAACCTGAAGTAAGTTTTATATCAATAGGGAGAGAAGCGAGAGACTCTAATCAAAAGAAACGCTTGTGAGCGGACCTTGGGAAGCTATCTAAAGCAAAAAAGACAAAAGGTACCCTCGTAACCGAGGGTTACTAATGAGCCCAGAACTAGTAGGAAATACCCTAAGCTAGAAATTAGGTAATAACAACGGCTTTAACAATCAAATAAATTGCTAGGACAAATGCACTATAGCTCAAGGCGTACAAAAAAAGACTAGAGCCACTCTTTCGCTTTAAACCTGCTATTTCGAAATCGCCTTGCCACTTTGGATATTGCTGAATCATAATTTCGTGAGCTCCCTAGAGTTTTATATTTAGTGTCTAAGTGTAACGTGATTCTCAATTTTTCAATATTAGGGGAAACCCCAGTTTTTCGGCTTAAAATATCAATAAAACGTAGAATAGGTAATTTTGAGCCATCAATGCTTTAATTAAAATATCGAATCCATATCCCAACCTTCAGGGGTTAACGTCTAGTTTCGAGTCATTGTCCGCCCAAAGAGAAACATACTAAAAAGCAGGCTCATTCCTCGGAACTAAAACTTATCGCACATTCTTAACCTAAGCTTGTCGTTATCCTGTTACATTGACCCTATAGAATACGATCTAAATAAATACCACTGATAAAACAACAAAAGGACTTATGACTACCACCTCCGAAGAAACGCACGAAATTGAAGAGCTCGTCCTCAAGGAAGCCGTCATCAGCGCCACCGGCTTGGATGCTGGCGCGCTACAAATCGGTATTAAGGGCGATCCATCACTACGAGAAACGGCCCCGCTAAGAGACCGATATCAAAGCATATTGGATGAGCGGTTTGATGAAATTGGCCCTAGCCTTGAAAGGCTCTTAACGCATCGAAGCGCCTATCAACTATTTATTGGCTTTAACAATGCTGAGGTCCGAACCTACTCAATTTTTGATCCATTGCGCGAGGAGATTCATTCCGCAGAGAAGCTACTGGATAAGAAGTACATCGAACGGCACTTCCCTGAGATACCCTTCGAAGAAAAAATCACCATGATGCGGGAACTGTATAATTTCATCTTCCAAAGTAGTCACTATAAGCACGTACCCAGCTATTGGCGAAAAATAATCGACCGGCGCCACCAAGCGTGGCAGCCCATGAGTATTGAGGAGATTGGGCAAATATGCAGAACACTTGCGGTCCTCAGAGATTTGGAGAATTACTATTTGCGCAACGTGACGATATCAATCGTACAGTCGGTGGTTCGAATGCAATTTAACTGTGATGGCACACAATTCGTCCGAGCACAGGATTTTAAACAGTTTATCGAGGATAACTTACCCTAAAAATCCTAGTGTAGTGCCCTGAACTAATTGCATATTAAGAAAGCCATTAAATACGCAAGAGCAAGGCGCTGGGAATGGTGGTTTATGCCACTTTCCAAGTGGTGCAACACAGCACTCCCGTATTTAATAGTTTCCCTTCGGCCGCACCGAGGCCGTCCATCTGCGGTGTTGCGCCCTTTTAAAGTAGAGAAAAGCTTTCCGAGGACGCGCCTAACCGCTCACCTGCCTTAATGTGCGATTAGTTCAGGACACTGCATAGCGGCTTCATGCAGCCTGCAAGACCGTTAGAAGCCGGTTCTGCAGAAATACCTATGCTTATCCGGCCGCCAGTTTGTCTTTAATCGCGTTGACAACATTATCGCTAGAAGTCGCATCTGCAGTAATTAGCAAACCTTCTTTCTCATAGAATCCGGCCAATGGCGCCGTCATTTCGTCATAGGTATCCAGACGCTTGCTGATCGCTTCCTCGGTCTCATCATCGCGCTGAATCGTTGGGCTGCCACATAGATCGCATACACCTTCAACCTTGCTCGGCTTTGATTTTATGTTGTAAATCTCCTGGCATTCGGAGTTTGAACAAGTACGTCTTGTGGTTAATCGGTCGAGGATAACGGAACGCGGCACATCAATGTTAACAGCCATATCCAGTTTAATATTCAGTTTCTCCAGCATGACCTTCAGCGCCTCAGCCTGAGGAATTGTGCGCGGGAAACCATCCAGTAAAAAGCCCTTCTGGCAGTCCTCTTCCTGCAAACGAGCACTCATAATATCCATAATCAACTTGTCAGGTACCAGCTCACCGCGGTTCATGTAGCTTTTTGCTTCTTTACCCAAATCAGACTCAGCCTTAACCGCACCGCGCAAGATGTCGCCCGTGGAAATCTGTACCGAACCATCCATAGCGGTCAATAACTTAGCAACCGTACCTTTACCCGCGCCTGGAGCACCTAATAAAATTAATCTCATTCCTAT
>JAJRPK010000218.1 GCA_024280785.1 Gammaproteobacteria bacterium | reverse complement strand
GTATTATCGATCCAGCCAAATTTGTTAACGTTGAACAACAAACCGTCAACATTGACCGTGCGAAAAGAACTGCTCACATTAGATCTGGAGTTACCGTCCGCCATCCATTGGGCTTTGGCAATAGCGACACCCGAGGCAAAGCCTCCTGCTACCGCTTGCAACGCAGCCGCTTCGGCATTGTCTTTTAATCCCAAAAATCTCGGCAACGCCACGGCGGCCAATATACTAATAAGTACAATGACGGCGGTCAGTTCTATTAAGGTAAAACCTGCCGCCAATCGGTGTTTATTACACCAAAGAGTGGACGCCACAGATTGGCTGTTATCGAGCTCGGCGGTGTGTTCGGCAACGTAGTGCAGTCTATTCGACACGGGGGTATAACCTCTCAGTTTATGGTCGATCAATTTTTAACGGATAAATATTCGTTCAGTCGTTGACTCTTTCATTTACGATGCGCGTTAGCCGTCACCGTTGCTCAATCGCGGGTTAGCTAAAAGTATAGCTAAGCTGATTACAATATTTTGATTCCATCATTTTTTACCACGTATGCACGTAACGATAATCTCTCTCAACCGGACCTTAGCCCTGCACCGCACCAAACATTTCCCACATCGGCAAAAAGATTCCAATCGCTAGCACACCCACTAATCCCGCCATCATGACAATTAATATCGGTTCAATATTCGTGCTCAGGTTTTTAATATCGTAATCAACTTCGCGATTATAAAAATCGGCGACTTCGTTTAGCATTTCATCCACTTGCCCGGTTTGCTCGCCGATAGCCACCATTTGCATCACTAGCGGCGTAAATAAATCACTGTTGCCTATGGCTTGTAGCAAGCTTTCACCACGCTCTATTCCTCGACGCATGCCGCGAATTCTGGCTCCTACCGCCGCATTACCCACCGCACTCGAACAAAGTTCAACCGCCTGAATGAGAGGCACACCCGACGACATCATCATCGCAAAAGTCCGGCAAAACCTGGCCAAAACCGCACGCTTGGTAATCGACCCGACGAGCGGAATACGCAGTTTTATGGCATCCCATTTCAGTCGCCCTTGTTCTTTTCCTACCCAGGAATAAAAACCACCGACCGCTGCAATTGTTAGCACCAGCAGCACCGGCCAGTAATCCACAAAGAAATTAGAGGTCCCAATAAGTATACGCGTTGCCAATGGTAACTCGGCTTCAAACTGATCGAATAAATCAGCGAATACCGGGATCACAAAAATATTTAGCACGACCATTGCTATCCCTAGCGCGATAAAAACAAACATCGGATACCGAAATGCACCGCCAATTCGCCGAGCCGTTTCCAGTTCCAGTTCCAGATGCTCGACTAGCTGGTTAAATGCTTCGTCAAGACGGCCACTATTTTCACCCACCAATATCATGCTGACATACAATCGTGGAAAGATGTCAACATGCCGACCCATCGCCGACGATAAGGTAATACCACTATTAATATTTTTTTCAATATCTGCTAACGCGGAAATTAATACGCTATTGCGCAGAGTCAAACTCAATCCGCGAATAGCCTTATTTAACGGCACACCCGCTTTGGTCAAACTATACAACTGCCGCGTTAAGATAATTAGTTCTTCAGAGCTAACTTTACGACCAAAAGAAAAACTGATGCCTTCTTCGTCGCTATCACCTTTTGCCCGATTGATAGCGATGGGATGTATACCACCGGCCATGAGTTGCTGGGCTGCGGCCTCAGAACTGCCAGCGTCAATCGCGCCTTTAACCCGATCACCACTTTGATTTCTGCCGTTGTATGCAAAAACTGCCATGCTTCTTTATCTCATCAGTGCGCTTTGCGCTTTATCGAATCCTTGTGGACCCATTGAGCAATAACTACAATCTCTATGATCTCTATGATCTCTATGATCTCTATGATCTCTAAAGAGTCTCTACCTCAGAGACTCGGATAACCTCATCAAGGGTTGTAACTCCCTCTCGAGCATATTCCAATGCCGCCAAATTAAGTGGCACGTAATGCTCACTTTGATGCGCGGCAATTTCAAACGATGCTGCGTCATTGCGACGCAACGCATTGCGCATATCATCATTCAGCTCAAGAAACTCAAACACACCAATACGGCCTCTGTAGCCTGTTGTGTTGCAGCGCGTGCAACCGCGACCCTTGAAAAAGCTTCCTGTCAATTCTTCCGGTTTACACCACTGCTTTAATAACTCTTGTTCCTGAGCCGTCGGCACGTATTCGACTTGGCAAACATCGCAAATCTTTCGCACCAGCCGTTGCGCAACAACAGTCCTTACGGCGCTGGCAACTAAATAGCCGTCAACACCCATATCGATCATTCGCATCGCACTCGATACCGCATCGTTAGTATGCAGAGTGGATAAAACAATGTGCCCTGTTAACGCTGCTCGCACGGCAATCTCGGCCGTTTCTTTATCTCGAATCTCTCCCACCAATAAAACGTCGGGATCTTGCCGCAAACAAGCACGAAGAACCTTCGCAAAATCGAGCCCTATTTTTGGCTG
>JAJRPK010000217.1 GCA_024280785.1 Gammaproteobacteria bacterium | reverse complement strand
GGGCTAAATACTCTTTGGCAAGCGGGGTAATTTCGTAGCCATTTTCGCTAATAAAATCTGCAGGGAGCTGTTTTTCGATATTGGCAACGTCGGCTAATGGAGCTTCGCCAATACTCCAACTATAGGTTTTGCCCGCGCCGCGGACGATAGTTGGCATAACGGCCGATTTGCCAGCGATGGCAAAATTAACGGCGGCCACACCGAGAGCGTAAGCTTGCTCAACGTCGGTTTTTGACGATAAATGCCGTGCTGAGCGTTGTAAATAGTCGGCGAGAGCCCAATGGCATTTATAACCCAGTTTTTCCCCAACCATGTTCACAAGAGTGGGTGCAACGCCGCCCAGCTGTGCATGTCCGAAAGCATCTTTTTTACTGCTTTCAGCAAGGTAATCCCCGTTTTCGTAGCGTGCCCCCTCTGATGCCACAATAACGCAGTAGCCATATTTTTTGACCATTAAGTCAACTCGAGAGAGAAACTTATCTCGTTGAAAGGCAACTTCAGGAAAAATGATCAGGTGGGGGGCGTCCCCCGGTTGCTCTGTGGCCAGGCCGCTGGCGGCGGCAATCCATCCCGCGTTTCTACCCATAACTTCAAGAACAAAAACTTTGGTGGAAGAGCCACACATTGATGCCACATCCAAGGCGGCTTCTTTGGTAGAGACGGCGACGTATTTAGCGACAGAGCCAAATCCCGGGCAGTTATCCGTAAACGGAAGGTCGTTATCTATTGTTTTAGGAATACCAATACATTGCAATGGATAGCCAACTTCGGCACTAAATTGGGCTAATTTATGGGTGGTGTCTTGTGAGTCGCCACCGCCATTATAAAAAAAGTAGCCAATATCGTGAGCTTGAAAAACGTCGATAAGACGTTCGTATTCGGCTCTGTTCTCGGCGATGCTTTTTAGCTTATAGCGGCAGGAACCAAAAGCACCTCCTGGAGTATGCCTTAGCTGCGCTATGGTGTCGGCTGACTCTTTACTGGTATCGATTAACTCTTCGTCGAGCGCGCCGACGATTCCATTTCGGCCAGCAAACAGGGTTCTAATATGATTGGGATTTGCCCTTGCTGTTTCGATAACCCCGCAAGCCGATGCGTTAATAACAGCAGTAACACCACCGGATTGTGCGTAAAAGGCATTTTTTGGGGACATACAGCAACTCAGCTTTGACGTTTCGTCATCATTAGAATATCAGGGTGAGTATTATCATAAAATTCAGTGCAAAACGCTGTGGTAAAATAGTGCATTTGTGCGGTACCTTTTTGCTTAAGTCTATGGATATATAGACAATCGAGAGGTTAATGACTTTTTCTAAGCTATCCTAATGCCAGACAGGGTTTGCAGATAGAGTTTTAAGTACCCAGGCAATAGCTAGATAAAACATGGCACTTATGTTTGGATCAATAAAAAGATCAGCAAGGTTTACGATTTAATGCATATTCATATTTTAGGCATCTGCGGCACATTTATGGGTAGCTTGGCGTTATTGGCGCGCGAGATGGGGCATCAGGTCACTGGCGCCGACGAACACGTCTATCCGCCAATGAGCACACAACTGCAAGCTGCCGGCATTGTGCTTCACGAAGGCTATGATGCAGAGCATTTAAGTTTTATGAATAATGTAGATGTTGTTGTCATCGGTAACGCACTCTCGAGAGGGAATGCGGCGGTAGAATACGTCTTGAATAATAGTTTAGCGTACCAGTCGGGCCCGCAGTGGTTGGCTCAAGAAGTGTTAAAAGGTCGCTGGGTACTGGCGGTAGCGGGTACCCATGGCAAGACTACAACAGCTAGCATGTTAGCGTGGATTCTGGAATGTGCGGGATTGGAGCCTGGATATCTTATCGGGGGTGTGCCTGAGAATTTTGGTCACTCAGCTCAATTGGGTAAGGGAAAATACTTCGTCATAGAGGCTGACGAGTACGATAGTGCGTTCTTTGATAAGCGGTCTAAGTTTATTCATTATTGCCCGCGTACGCTGTTGTTAAATAATCTGGAATTCGACCACGCTGATATCTTTGCCGACTTACCCGCTATTCAGCGGCAGTTTCATCATTTGATCCGGACGGTTCCATCGAATGGCAGAATTTTTCTGCCGGTGGATACTAATTTGCGCGAAGTGCTTGATATGGGATGTTGGACTGATATTGAATTTCTATCGGGAGGCTCAAGTCCATGGCAGCTGAATTCATCATCGGCTGATCAATCAGAATTTTCAGTGAGTCGGCAAGTTGTGAATTCAGATCTTGAAAGTTCAGACGTTGACAAAAAGCTTAGGGCTAAAGTTGACAACAAGCTTAAGGCTAAAGTTGACAACAAGCTTAAGGTTAAAGTTGACAGAAAGCTTAAGGCTACCGAAGGCCTGGTAAAATGGGACTTATACGGTTTACATAATCAGGATAATGCACTGGGTGCAATTGCTGCGGCTTATCATGTAGGAGTTGATGTCAATGTATCGGCAACAGCACTGAGTCAGTTCAAAAGTGTGAAACGGCGAATGGAACTTGTCTCCAAGACAAAGGACGTATCGGTGTACGATGATTTTGCTCACCATCCTACAGCGATAAAAACATCACTGGCAGGTATGCGAGCAAAATTTCCGAACGGTAGGATTTTAGCCGTCATTGAGTCTCGATCTAATACGATGCGTATGGGGGTGCTGAACAAAGATTTGCCATCAGCGATTCAAGATGCGGATCGTGTTTGGTGGTATGAGGGGAAGGATAAGGCTGGCGACGATAGGGATGGACTGGCGAGCGTTTTTGTCGATTCTGCCAAAGTCACGTTAATAAATAGTGTGGACGCTATTGTTCAGCAAGTCGTAGCTGTCGCTCAAGCTGGAGATCAAATTGTTATTATGAGCAATGGTGGTTTTAGCGGGATTCATGGTTTGATCTCCACAGCGTTGAGCAAAAAATTCCCCGACGCTAAGGTTGCCTACTAGTTTGTTGCTTTGCTATTTAGCGGCTAAGCGAGTTACCGAATTTTAGACATGGGTTTATTCAATATGAAAGCGATAACGTTAGCGATTACCGGCGCATCAGGAGCTCAATACGGGTTACGTTTGTTAGAATGTTTGCTTGCTGAAGATATTATGGTTCATCTGCTAATGTCAGCTGCTGCTAGAGAAGTGATAGCGTTAGAGACCAGCTATCAACTGCCGGAAACAGAAGCCGCATTAGAAGGGTATTTGACTTCGCTATTTTCAGCCAAGGCAGATCAAGTTAAAGTATACGGTCGCTCCGAGTGGACAGCCTCGGTGGCATCGGGATCTAATGCTCCCCGGTCGATGGTGATTTGCCCTTGCAGCTCAGGAACATTATCTGCGGTGGCGACAGGAGCGAGTAATAATTTAATCGAACGCGCAGCAGATGTTATGTTAAAAGAGCGCCGACAACTTATTTTAGTGCATCGCGAAATGCCACTTTCAACTATTCATCTCGAACACATGCTGAAGCTATCTCAACTTGGGGCTGTCGTTATGCCGGCATCCCCCGGTTTTTATCATCAGCCAACATCTATTGAAGATATGGTAGATTTTGTTGTTGCAAGAATATTGGATCATCTGGGCGTAACGCACACGCTGATGGAACGCTGGGGAAATGAATAGCCTGTTTAACAGCAGGGCTATATTTTCTGCCCCTGTTTGAAGTTTGAAGTTTGAAACTTGAATCGCTCGATGCGAACGTATTGAATTATAGAATAACTACTATTATCTGGAGAACAGCCGTTGTCAAATTCAGTCGATGTAGATAATCACTCGATCTTTGTTCGTTATTACAAAGTCAGTATTTTATCTCACCCATGGTTAATTGTTCTGGCACTGTTATTGATTGCTGGAGTGATGGGTTTTTACGCGCAAGATTATAAGGTCGATGCTTCAGCAGACTCCCTTGTTTTAGAGGGGGATAAAGATTTAGAGTTTTTCCGCGAAGTCGGAAAACGCTATGCCTCTGAAGATTACTTGATTATTGCCTACCAGCCAAAAAAAGGATTGTTAGACGATGCTTCACTAGTGGCATTGGATAAATTAGTGGCCGACCTTGGGCAGCTTAAAGGCGTTTCATCCGTAACTTCGTTGTTGGATGTTCCTCTGTTGTACTCGCCGAAAGTTTCTATTACTGACCTTTCCTCGGGAATCAAAACATTGCGAGGTTATGACGACCCTCAAAATCCCGTTGATAGAGTAATGGCCGATGCAGAGTTTAGACAAAGCCCTATTTATCAGCAGTTACTAGTGAGTAGCGATGGAAAGACCACGGCGATTCAAGTTAATTTATTTAGAGATGTTGAATATGTTCGACTTCTTGAAGCGAGAGATAAATTACGGGATTTAAAAAACCAAGGTCAATTAGCGACAGACCGAGAGCCAGAGTTGCGTGAGGCAAAGGCAGCGTTTAAAGCTTACTCTACCGTTGCTATAGAGAACCAGCAACAACTGGTCGCGAATGTGAGGGCCGTGCTGGACAAACACAGACCTAGCGCCTCGCAAATGTTTTTGGGTGGAGTGCCAATGATTGCCAGTGATATGGTGGCATTTGTAAAAAGTGATTTAAAAGTTTTTGGCTCTGGAATTTTGCTCTTTATAGTCGTACTACTTGTCGTTATTTTTCGATCATTTCGCTGGGTAGTGTTGCCTTTCGTTGCCTGTATTTTTACTAACGTATTTATTTTGGGATTGCTGGGTTGGCTGGATTGGAGAATGACAGTTATCTCCTCTAACTTTGTGGCGTTGCTGCTGATTATTACGCTGGCCATTTCTGTGCACCTTATTGTCCGTTACAGAGAATTACAGCAATTGTCACTTAACGCGTCCCAGCAAGAACTAGCCTTAGCGACCATATCGTCAATGTTTAGACCCTGTGTTTATACCGGGTTAACGACAATAGTTGCCTTTATGTCGCTGGTGATAAGCGGCATAAGGCCTGTTATTGATTTTGGCTGGATGATGACGATAGGAATATTTGTGGCGTTGTTAACCACTTTTATTGTTGTTCCTGTAGGTATGGTTCTTGGGGCGGCACCCAAGGCTGAAGCCAGTAATGATGCGGAAGAAAGTCATAGCGTATTTACTATGCGATTTGCGCGAATAACCGATAAGCACGGTAATTGGGTACTGTTGGTGGCAGGTCTTGTATTACTCTTTTCATTAAGCGGCCTTACGCAGCTGAAAGTTGAAAATCGGTTTATTGATTACTTTGATGAATCCACCGAGATTTATCGGGGGATGGAGTTAGTTGATCGTGAATTAGGCGGCACAATACCGTTGGAGCTGATTTTATTTGCTAAGCCCGAACAAGTAGCAGATGAGATGTTGGGCGACGACGATTTTGCAGAAGATGATTTCGCTGATGACTTTGAAGACGATGATTTTTCTGACGCGGATGGTGGTACTGCGGCAAAAACGAGTCGGTGGTTCACTCTGGCGGGATTGAACGAAATAGAAAAAATCCACGATCATCTCGATGGGCTGGCTGAGACGGGCAAGGTGCTTTCGCTAGCCACGTTATATAAAGTGGCGAAAGATTTATTGGGGAACGGCTTAGATGACATTCAGCTCACTTTGGCATATAACAAGCTCCCACCTGCCATTAATGAAATTATGATAAACCCTTATTTGTACACGGATACTGACGAGGCCAGAATTACTGTTCGCGTGAAGGAAACAAGCAAGACATTAAATAGAGCGAATTTGTTAGAAGATCTCGATGGCTTTATGCGGAATGAGATGGGTTATAAAGAGGGGGAGTACCGTTTTACCGGAATGCTAGTCCTGTATAACAACATGCTTCAAAGTTTGTTTAAATCGCAAATTCTCACATTGGGGGCGGTTTTTATTGTTATTACCATCATGCTCATTATCTTGTTCCAGTCTTTTAAGTTAGCGATAATAGGGATAATCCCCAATTTGATGGCGGCCTTGTTAGTTTTGGGCGGTATGGGTTGGTCGGGAATCCCGCTTGATATGATGACCATTACCATAGCGGCTATTAGTATCGGTATTGGTGTCGATAATACGATCCACTATGTCCACCGATTTAAGAATGAGTTTAAAGTCGACGGTAATTACCTGGATACGATGTACCGTTGTCATGCCAGTATAGGGCGAGCCATGTACTACACGTCGATCACCATTATTTTCGGGTTTTCAATTTTAACGCTATCGAACTTCAAGCCCAGTATTTATTTTGGTTTGCTAACCGGAGTGGCGATGATGTCGGCTTTGTTGGGTTCCTTATTGTTGTTGCCTAAACTGTTGCTGTTGTTTAAACCTCTAGGTACCGAGCGTTAGTGCGGTTAATTGACTGTTCGCGTTGACCTTAAAAAGTAAAAATTAGACTACGATAGGCATGTTGATAGTTAGTGATGATTAGCAATTTCCCACTGTTTCCGCTGCCACTGGTTACCTTTCCAGGTGCTCGATTGCCGTTGCAAATTTTTGAGCCAAGATATTTGGATTTGGTAAAAACCAGTTTAGCGAATGACAGCGTATTTGGTATTGTGACGCTTGATGATGCGCAAGAGGCGACATCTTCATATCAACCGGAAATAAAAGCGGTGGGTACGGCGGTGAGGATTGTTGATTTTAATAGTCAGGCTAATGGTTTTTTAGGGGTCGTGTGTGAAGGACAGTATAAGTTTACGGTAAGTAGTACACACCTTAGCGTGAACAATTTGTTGCTAGCATCGATCGAAGAAATTCCTTCAGAAGGTTTAATTCAGGTACCTGCGGATTTGGAAGAATTGGTGCCGCTGCTTATCTCTCTTCTCCAGCACTCTTATGTGCTCTCTCTTGGATATACTGATTTTCTTGAACCAACCTCATGGCTATCTGACGCCGCTAGATTGGGGTATTCCTTATCCTATCTGTTGCCATTTTCGACGGAACAGCGGTACAGTTTGTTGGCGATGAAAGAGCCACGAGAACGACTTGAATCTATTCAAACCGCGCTCGATTTACTGGCTGGGGCAAGCAGCTAAACACAGCGTGAACTCCGTCCGTTTTTTTTCGCGCAGATCATCTGAATCTGGCTACACTAAAAAGGATAACTAATAGCTTTGGTAGATACTGCTCTTGGTCAGCTAGTGGTTCACCATCAGAGAAACAGACTTAATGTATAACTTTATAGACGTAGAGGCATCGGGTTTTGGTGCCGGCAGTTACCCCATTGAGGCGGGGGTAGCGCTTGCCAACGGGCATACTCATTGCACACTGATTCGCCCTTTGATGCATTGGACTCATTGGCTGGAAGAGGCTGAAAAGCTACACGGTATTAGCCGTGAATCCTTACTGGTAAAAGGGAAGTCTCCGTTAAAGGTAGCGTTATTGTTAAATCAATGGCTGGATGGTCAAATTGCATACACTGATGCATGGGGTAATGATTCCTGTTGGTTAGGTTTGTTGTTTGAAGAGGCAGGTGTTCGCCAGCGATTCAAGCTGGAGTCTGTGGCAGCACTTATGAGTGCTAATCAGATGGAGCGATGGCATACAACGAAAGCCGACGTTATTGATACTTTTAAACTAAGAAGGCACCGGGCCAGTAAGGATGCTTTAATCCTTCAGCGTACATTAGCCGCGCTAACGGATGACGCTCCGACTTGCTCCAAAGGCGTAGCTTGAAGGCGCATAACAATGAATCCGACGCGGTGGCCTTGCTTTCTTCGCCCTCGTTTTATTTAGACTGAGCTCAGTACGTCTTTTTACCCTCTATATTCGGGCCTATGAATCCAGGCAATGCCAGTTGAGCGTTGCTTAATTTGGTCTTTTTGTGCAAAAAGTTGTAAAGGTTTGTTAGGTGGCCGGTACTCGAGCTTGCTGTTTGATACGCTGTTCCCGTACTATTGCGCGCCCTCATCTTACCCGACGATTTGATTGCTAAATAAACGATAGAAGCCCAAGACTGTAAATCGGTTAAAAATCGCCCTGATCGTCAGCTCGTGCTGGAAAAACTTCAATATAATCAGTCACAAACGGAATCTTTAAGCTATTCTTAAAGACATTAACTAGTACTTGAATCATCCTAATTATTCGATGATAGAGACAGAATGAAGGAACTCATGAAACACCATTCAATTCGATTCATCCTAAAGAAGAGTGTGCGGTACTTTTCATTTTCACTATTGCTTTGTGTGTTATGGCCGTTGAATACTGCATGG
>JAJRPK010000216.1 GCA_024280785.1 Gammaproteobacteria bacterium | reverse complement strand
CCCTGGTGCCAATCGTGATGAGAGGGTGTTTCCCGACAACCCGGAAGACTTCGACGTTCACCGTGCCGAGCGTCAGGACATCAGCCGTGATTTCCGTACCTTTGGTATAGGCAGACATAACTGCTTTGGTATGAATTTGGCAAAACTGGAAATGCGGGTGATGCTCGAAGAGGTGCTAACGCGTATCGATAACCCGAAGTTTGCTGGCGAAGTCATCTATATGAATTCCAATTTTGTACAGGGTATTAAGGAAATGCCAATCACCTTTGATAAGAGAGCTTGACGAATTCTGAGTGATTCGGGGGGCACTATACTTAATTTCTTGGTCTCGCTATCACCATCGCACTGAAAATATTCTCAAGGAGAGAGTCGATGGCAAGGATGCCCCGAGTTGTAATCTCCAATTTTCCTTACCATATCACTCAGCGCGGCAATCGTCGGCAAAAGGTTTTCTTTTGCAGCGATGATAATCTCGCCGAGAGGCTATGGGACACGCTTTTACTTTCTAAAGATGTAGGTTTTTGTTTTTAATAGAGTTAAAAGTGAGTGTCTCGATTTTTTTGTGTTTTGACAGACCTGTTAATAGGTGCTATAAACAGACCTATTAGACTATAGGTTAATTATCATGGGCACCAAGTTTTCAGAAGACATAATCCCCCTTTCAGATTTAAAGGTTAATCCCGGCAAGGTAGTAAAACAGGCAGCTGAAACCCACAGGCCAATTTTACTAACCAGCAGAGGTCGTGGTGTAGCTGTAGTTCAAGGCCTTGAAGATTATGAAAAAAATATTGAAGAGCGTGATTTTATTAAAGCTATTGCCCAAGGTCTTATGGATATAAAAGAAGGCAACACTATGTCCGTTAAGGATGCTCGAAAAAATTTAGCCTTTAAATGAAAATTACAATTTCAAACTCTGCCTTTGAAGACCTTCAAGGCATCAAAGAATATTATATCGAACAACTCGTTCCTGACATTCGCGACAGCTTCATAGAAGCTATATTTGATCATATTGATTCCCTAAAAGACCATCCCGACATCGGTCGTATTGTTCCTGAATTTGAAGAGACTCATATTCGAGAATTAATCCACCCTCCATTTCGCATCGTCTACTTACGCGATAAAAATGCAATTCAAATCATTAGGGTTTGGCGCAGTGAACGGCTGCTTAAATTACCCACCAATGAGGCTTAACAAGCACATGTGAGAATGCATCGGAATGCATCGAACGCGAAAATGCATCGGGACACTCATCGCTTTAATCGGAGCCAATGAAAATAGTTGGAAAATGCATCGGGACACTCATCGCTTTAATCGGAGCCAATGAAAATAGTTAGATGTCAGTTTGTCCGCATCACAACTGGTGGTTATTCGATTAAATAATAAAAAGCATAGCGAAGGACGGAGTATATCAACTTTGGCTAGAACCAAGATAGCAACAATCCTCCAAAGCTAATCTTCGGGTATGCAAATCGTTTAATACAGAAATTAGGCCGCTAAAGGCGCTGCTTTTTTTGCGCTAAAGCGGTGTCTCCGCACTCGTTCAAATTCTGTTGCCCCAGATAACCATTTTTTCTTATTAATCTTTAACCGTTTTAAAATCGGCGGAAGCCGGGAAGAAATAGCACCGCGTTTATCGGCCCGTATAATGCGCCCCGTCCAATCCACTAATTCAAGATAGTCGATCAAGGCAAAGGGGATACCAGTTTGGCCCTGGTTTCTTGTGGTTTCGTTAAACGACAACAACGGTTTTAACTCGACATTAAACGATTGAAAAAACCCTTGCCCGGTGAGGTTACCAATCGCTTTGGCTAAATCAAACTGCGGTTTGATCCGCTCCTGAATACTGGTGTAGTCAGACGATTCAGGGGTCTCTGCCATCTTCGCCCTTATCGGGTTTAAATCCACATACGCCATGCACGAAAGCAAAGCTTCTTCGGTGAGTAAGGGGTCGGAGGTATAGCGTTGTTCAAAAAATCGACCCTTGCAACGATCCTCTTTATTAGCCCGCCGAGAAATAGGTTGATTGAGGTACTTCATAAAGCAACTGATATCGGCGAGACTGCGCCTAAAATGCTCTATTTGTTGAGCAACAAACTCACGGTGAAGTGATGGCAAGGCAGCACCGTTGGCATAATCGCGAACCAGCGGATGCCCCTTGAATACCGTTAACCAGCGTTGCACTACCGTCTGGTCATCCAGAGCCTCAATCTGTTCAGGAGATATCTTTACCACCAGATGGTAGTGATTAGACATCACCGCATAAGCGCAGATATCAATCGCAAACACACTAGCCAACAGCCTTATTCGTTCAACGATCCACTGCCGTCGATGTTCGTAGTCGGTCTTTGTTTCACGATCGAATCCGCAGAGGAAAGAACGCCTAACGCAGCGAGTGGTGATGTGATAGTAGGGGGTATCGGCAAGGGAAATGAGGTCCTTTCTAGCTTTGGTCATGATGAGATCCTTTCATCGCTGCGAAGAAGAGCTTGAAATCCTACGGCTGTGGCTTGAAGATGTCAATCGGAATGTGAGTGTCTAGGTTTTTCTGGGCTTCCAGAGGGGGCGAAACTCGAACCAATACCATTGCCTCATATCCCTTGAAAAGTGTAAAAGCTTACTTACAAGAGCGCTCTATTGATAGGGATTTTTAAATTGTGGGGAAATATTCGGCTAGGAATGATGAGGGCGTTAATGGCTATGGCTGGAAATAGGATTTATAGATAACCACTCGCCTCTACTTTATTAGCGGTGCAATCATCTGTTTACTAGTATCGTTTATGAAGCTATTGAAGCCAGTAGAGGTCTCAATATTGAAACAGCTCTAAGTCGATAAGACGCTTTTGAGCAAAGAGTTTTGTTAAACCTGACAGACGGTTATCGCCTGAGGCTGTGTGAAAACGCAATTTGAAAATTTCTTATCGTAACGAGAGCTTAGTTTAAAGATTTTGTAAGCCCAAAGAGCCACCGAATAAAACTCTCGTTAACGATTTTCAAGTGGTCGCTTATACGGTATTTTGTTTTCACACGGTTTGGCCTAAAAGCGGACATTGAATATATTCGAGCAGTGTGTAAACTGATTTTTTATAACAGGGCGCGTACTGCTCTTAATCTGCAAAAATAATAAAGATGTGTAAATCCATTCTTATCAGCTAAGTAAATGTTATGAAACTCCAAAGCTCTATAGTTTGCTTTTTCCTCAAACCAGTCGTCTTGTCATTCATTATTCTATTTGTGGTTGCCTGTAATTCTAGCGATAACAACGTTACTCAGATGGCTCCACCAACTGCGGCAGCCTCACCTTTATTGACCATGACTTCGGTCAAAGGGTTTAGGTTTGATTGGCTCGATGTTGGTGATGCAACTTTCTATCGTTTGATGGAGAACTCTGACGGCAGTTCTGGGTTTAATCAAGTAGGGTTTGATATTCCACAAGGGTTGCAAACTAGAACGCACATTGTTCCTTTGCACCTGCGTACGAATGCACAGTACCTACTGCAAAGCTGTAACGTCATTGGCTGTGTAGATTCAGCTGCAGTTAGTGTAACAGGCGCGTTGGTTGACAGTATTGGCTACTTTAAGGCGAGTAATACTGGCGTGGGAGATGAATTTGGTGGTGCCGTTAGCTTAAGTGATGATGGACTTACGATGGCTATTGGGGCAGTGGGAGAAGATAGCAATGCTACGGGAATCAATAATGATGAGTCAGATAATAGTGCATTTGCCGGAGGTGCAGTGTATGTGTACAACTACAATGGGAGTAGTTGGGCGCAGCAGGCCTATATTAAGGCAAGCAATACTGAAGAGGCCGATAATTTTGGTATAGCTGTCAGTTTGAGCGAAGATGGATCTACGTTAGCTGTAGGAGCGCGTGGGGAAGACGGCAATACTTTTATTAACGGTGATGAAACAGATAATAGTATCAGCGGTGCAGGCGCTGTGTATGTTTATACTCGAGATAGCAGCAGCTGGAGTCAAGAGGCTTATATTAAAGCTAGCGATATCGACGGTAGTGATGCCTTCGGAGTTGCCCTTAGCTTGAGTAATGATGGATCGACTTTGGCAGTTGGGGCGAGAGGTGAATCCTCCGCTGCTGGTGCGGCATATGTGTATACCCGCAGTGGTAACAATTGGGTTGAAGAGGCTTATATCCAAGGCAGCAACACGACTATACCCGATGAATTTGGTCTTGCGATAAGCATTAGTGGCGATGGTTCAACTCTAGCTATAGGATCACATGAAAGCAGCAATGCTACCGGGGTTAATGGTGATGAGGCGGATAACAGCGCATTGGATGCAGGAGCAGTTTATGTGTATACCGGCAATGGAAGTAGTTGGACTCAGCAGGCCTATATAAAGGCAAGCAACACTGAAGAGTTCGATCATTTTGGTATAGCTGTCAGTTTGAGCGAAGATGGATCTACGCTGGCTGTTGGCGCGCGCGGGGAAGACAGCGAGGCTGTTGGCATAAATGGGGATCAAGTAAATAACGGTGCAGATGGTGCTGGAGCTGTTTATGTTTATACCCGCAGCGGTAACATTTGGAACCAACAATCTTATATCAAGGCTAGCAATACACAGAGGTTTGATCTGTTTGGTTATGCCGTGAGTTTAAGCGATGATGGTTTGACACTGGCGGTTGGTGCGCGTGGTGAAGACAACGAGGCTGTTGGCATTAATGGTGACGAAGAAAATAGAGGGACTGGCAACAGTATTGGTGCGGTTTATTTATATACATTTAGTGCCGACGTTTGGAATCAACAGGCTTACATTAAGGCTAGCAACTCAGAAACCGAAGATCGATTTGGTTACGCCCTTAGTTTGAGCCGGGATGGTTTTACGTTAGCTGTAGGCGCAAGCGATGAGCACAGTATTGCTACTGGTATAAATGGAGACCAGACAGACAACAATGGGGCATTTTCTGGTGCCGTTTACCTCTACTAGTTCGTTGATAATAAGCATTCTGACCGGCTGCTTTTAGGCGAGGCTGTGTGAAAACAAATTTGGTGTTGGTAACAATGAAAAACCCGTTAACGAGAGCTTGCTTGAGCAGCTCTTCACGTTCCAAAAAACCTCCAAACGTCACTCTCGTTACGATGAGTAATTTTCAAATTACGTTTTCACACGGCCTCAGGTGATTCGAGACACCCAACAATTAGACCGGATAGGGGTCAATTTTCCAGGTTGTCAGTTAAAAAAAGCAGAGCTAATACCTTTATATTTACTGTTTGTTGGAATCAGTTGCCCCTTATATTGGAGCCATTGCACTCCGCTCACCTAATCAAATAAAGAGCGGCCACATCATGGAGGTAATTTCATGATAACGAAAATGATTTGTTTGTTAGATATATGTTAGACAGAGCTTCAGGCGGAAAAATTTATCTGAGAAATTTAATCCTAAGCCATTGATTTATATGGTAGCAAGGGGCAGATTCGAACTGCCGACCCCATCATTATGAGTGATGTGCTCTAACCAGCTGAGCTACCTTGCCATGGTATGGATTATTACTATCGTTTGCCGTGCTTTAGAGTCGCGCCTCACCTAATTAAGTAACTAATTAAGTAACTAGGCGACCAACTGAAAGGACGGGCATTCTCCCGATTGAGTACGGTGTTGTCAAGCGTAGTGTGTAGTTTGAACGCTAAAACAAATGGGTTGGCTAAACGTTAAAACGGAAGTGAACAACGTCACCGTCGGCCACCACGTATTCCTTACCTTCCAAGCGCCATTTACCCGCATCTTTTGCACCTTGCTCACCTTTTGCATCAATAAAATCACTAAAGCCAATGACCTCGGCGCGGATAAATCCTTTTTCAAAGTCGGTGTGTATTTTGCCTGCCGCCTGTGGCGCTTTCGCTCCTATAGGAATGGTCCAGGCGCGAACTTCTTTAACGCCTGCGGTAAAGTAGGTGTGCAGGCCCAAAAGATCGTAACCGGCGCGAATGACACGATCGAGACCGGCTTCCTCCATGCCCATGTCAGCCAAAAACTCATCGCGCTCGTCGTCTTCTAACTCGGCAATTTCAGCTTCTAATTTGTTGCAAATCGCCACCATGACGGCCGACTCACTGGCCGCAATTTCTTTGACCGTGTCGAGGTAGGGGTTGTTCTCAAACCCGTCTTCGTCAACATTGGCGACGTACATGGTCGGCTTGAGTGTGAGCAAGCTTATTGGCTTAAGCAGCATAAGCTCATCGCCACTGAGTTCCATCGATCGTAGCGGTTTGGCTTCGTCGAGGTGCGGCAGAATTTTCTCTAGTAATGCCTTCATGACAATCGCTTCTTGGTCTTGGCCTTTAGCCGCCTTGGAAAAGCGATGAAGCGCTTTTTCTACCGCATCGAGATCCGCCAGTGCGAGTTCGGTATTGATCACGTCGATGTCCGATGCGGGATTGATTTTACCCTCAACATGAATCACATTTTCGTCATCGAAGCAGCGCACGACATGGGCGATGGTATCGGTCTCTCGAATATTGCCTAAAAACTGGTTGCCCAGACCTTCACCTTTAGAGGCGCCTGCGACTAAACCGGCAATGTCGACAAACTCCATCGTCGTAGGAATAACTTTTTCCGGCTTAACGATCTCGGCCAAAGCATCGGTGCGAGGGTCGGGTACGGGAACTATGCCGGTGTTAGGTTCTATGGTGCAAAACGGAAAATTTTCGGCGTCGATACCGGCTTTGGTCAGTGCATTGAATAACGTGGATTTTCCGACGTTGGGTAGGCCAACGATTCCGCAGTTAAATCCCATGAAACAAATCTCTTTAAAGTCTCGTTGCTATTAATGTCTCATTGCAATCAACGAGTAATGTTTAAAAGTAGGGGTGCTCGATTAGTTCGAGGCACCTGGTTCGAGGCATCTAGTTCGAGGCATCGAATCCGTGCAAATCGTTCATGACATTTTGCCAATCACCCGCAACAATACCCTCGATGTGCTTTACAACTTGATTAATGCTGTCTTCAATCCAGAGCTGTTCTGTCGATGGGGCTTTTCTTAGCACGTAGTTACTGACTTGCTTGGCATTACCGGGGTGGCCAATACCAATACGGATACGACCGAACTGTTTTTGATTTCCAAGGCAGCTAATGATATCCCTGAGCCCATTGTGACCTCCATGACCACCGCCAACTTTTAGTCGAACTGTACCCGGTGCAATATCCAATTCGTCGTGAGCAACTAATATGGTTTCGGGG
>JAJRPK010000215.1 GCA_024280785.1 Gammaproteobacteria bacterium | reverse complement strand
TATAGCAGAACATAATCGCCTTTTCACTGAATTTTTATGCAACTGTAAGGTAAAGGAGGTAACACGGTAGAACACAATGCCAACCTCTTTATACTCGGCCCGGACGGCAATACCGCTACCGCTGTTCCCTACGGATTTCCGGCTGAACATATCGTTGCGCAAGTCCAGACGATGATCAAAAAATACGGACTGTAATCTACGCTAAGGAATGAGGATTTAATAACTTGCGGAACTATAACGCAGATTTTTTGCTCCCCGTTAGAATCCGCAAGTTATTGAATCCTCACTCCTAAGTAGGCTTTTTAAAATGACGTCCAGTTATCATCTGTTCCTGTTTTCGCAAGTTCATATTGGGCTTCTGGAGCAATATCCTTTCTCTCAGTAGAAGGATGAAGCTCGACTGTATTTTTAGTTAACGGTATTGGTTTTGAATCTCGCTTGGAGCTTGCTTGCTCAGCCTCTGAAGCGCCTGCTGAAAGCTTGAAAAACCCCATCAATTCTCGAAGCTTTTGAGCCTGCTCTACCATTAATCCACTTGATACCGCAGTTTCTTCAACTAAGGCAGTATTCTCCTGTACCGCAGAATCAATTTCAGTCAATGCATTATTGATTTCTTCAACGCCTAGGGCTTGTTCTTTAGATGCCGTGGCTATTTCAGCGATCGTACTTGATACGTCCTGAACGGAGGAAACAATCTTTGTTAGCGCATCACCCGAATTAGTTGCTAGTGAGACCCCTTTATTAACCGTTTCAATACTCGAGGTAACCAGTGCCTTGACTTCATTAGCGGCTTTGGCCGAGCGCTCGGCTAGATTTCGTACTTCGCTGGCAACCACAGAAAAGCCTTTCCCCTGATCTCCTGCTCGAGCCGCTTCGACCGAAGCATTCAGTGCGAGCAAGTTAGTCTGAAAAGCAATTTCATCGATTAGACCTACAATTTCAGAGATTTCGATACTACTTTCCTCGATTTCTTTCACTGCCTCAATAGTTAAATCCAATGAGGCTCGACCCGATTCTGCAAATGCAAGCGCCTCATCAGCCCGAGAACTTGCAGATAGAGAACTTTCTGCATTTAATCTTCCTGTCGAAGCTATTTCTTCCATCGCGCTAGCAGTTTCTTCAAGGTTTGTCGCTTGGATCTCAGTTCTTTGCGCCAGGCTGGTATTACTCGCTGCAATTTCAGAAGAAACATTTGCAATCTCTAAGGATCCCACACGCACCTCAGCCACTATATGGCTTAGCACCGAGTGCATCGTTTTGGTCGCAGAGGTCAATCGCCCGGTTTCGTCTTTTTTGTCACTACCAACTGGCAGAACTATTAAGTCCCCTTCTGCCACATCTTGCACTACATCAATAACTTTTGAAATGGGTTTAAAAGCATGATGAAGATACCAAGACAAGGCGCCACCTGAAGCAATAATCACCAACATCGTTACGATCCATGAGACCCAGTTAAAATACTGTAGTGTGTTATAACTTTCCGTATGGTCTTTAGCGCTCACAAAGAAAGCTAGAGGCTCACTAGACGCCGATTGTATAGGCGTAAACACGACGGAGTACGCATTATCGCCCAGAGAATATACCTGGGCTTTGGATTCATTAGGCCCAGGAAAGTTTAAGGAAAGCGTATCGTACAAACCGTTGTCAGTAGAGTACTCGATGCTATGATCAAGTCCCACGACACTGATTTCGGAATTATCGTTGAGTTTAAAATCCTCGATAGCAGGCTGTAGCTCTTTGGCATAGATGCCAGCTCCAATGGGCTTGCCACGTGAATAAAGAGGGAAAGCCACCACCGCATGAAGCGTTCCATCTGAGCTGCGCTCTATGCCTCTTTGCAATTTCTTTTGGTTTAAGGCTTGCAATGCAAGTGGACTACTAAACGAACTACCCGAGTCTTGCTTAGATGCATAAACTACCACTGCGTTCTTATCAATTAAAGTCAGACGATCGAGGGTACCTTGGGCATTTAATAGATTGTACGAAGAAATCCCTGAATCTTGGAGTTCAACAAGATTATTCTTCTTAAGGGCTTTAAGAGTATCACGGTCACGGGAAAGTGTTTTACTCCCTTCCTGCATAGCGTCGAATTGACTTTCAATAATTTTTTTCCACAGAACAGAGGTTCCGGAAATTCTAGCAGCATTCAATTGATTCTGCGTCTCGTTTTGAGACATTTTTCCTGCCGTTATCAATGTCGCAGAAATAAGCAATGTTATGAAAATCGCGATGACATTAATGCGTAACTTTAAGCTCATTTTACTCTTCCCTAAGTACCCGCTTCCCGATTCCATGTTATTGTAGGACATCTGTTCTACATATATATGATACCGTACTCTACTTAAATCGAAATAGATCTAGTGAATCTAGTATTTTTCAAATAGCATCAAAAGACAAGGAATGGTTACCAAAATATTTGTAAGACTAAAAGGTTAATTTACACCGATTAATATTAATGAATCTTAGTACTACAATGGGTAAGCATCTCATCAAGTTGGAGGAATAAACCTCCAACGTTAAACTCAAATTACTCGACTGGATTACCCGCACCTTTCCATGCTGGGAAACCAGTACGGAAGTATTTTACGTCTGTATAACCCCAGGCCACGGCTTTTTCACTTGCTATGGCACTGCGTAGACATTTTATTCCATTGCAGTAGAAAACCACTGCTTCATCTTTTTTTACGATCTCTGCCAATGATTTTTCAGTAAGATTTTTCTTAACATCAAGATGATAGGCTTCAGGTACTCGCCCTGCTTCCCAATCTTTATCTTTTCGAACATCAATGAAGGGGGCTTCGTTTTCAAATAGCTGCATAGCCTCTACAACGTCAATTGTCGTTGCACCGTCTACTGTTACAGGTCCTTCCACACTTCCCGCGAAAGAGACTGTTGCGACAACACTAAGCAGAGC
>JAJRPK010000214.1 GCA_024280785.1 Gammaproteobacteria bacterium | reverse complement strand
TGAGTTTTCACCACAGCCAGACTTTAAAGCGGGCGATACTGTGAAGTTTGTAATAACCAATCGAGGAAAAATCTCTCATGAATTTTCCATCGGGGATGAAAACGAACAAAAATCTCACCGAAAAATGATGCGGGAGATGCCCGGTATGGTACATGAAGATGGCAATACGATTACGGTCAAACCTGATGAAACAAAAGAGCTGGTCTGGAAGTTCAAAGGCAGTAGTGAAGTAGTCTTTGCCTGCAATATTCCTGGGCATTACGAAGCCGGTATGTTTAAGAAGGTTAAATTAACGGGAGTAGAGCACTGATGAGGTCTCAGCGAAAAAGCTGAAATCTCTGGTTATTTAAGGCTAACTGTGTGAAGCGGAAAGCGCAGCGTCATTGAATAGGAGGGCGATTATGAATCCTACTGTAAAGGATAAAATGAGCCGGGTGGTAACAAGAGTGCCAATGTCATTTACTCTGGGTCAGGTAGAAAAAATGATGGCCAGTCACAAATTACATTGCTTACCAATTGTCGATAATGCAGATCAGTGTTTTGGGGTTGTCAGCAACATAGACTTGACTTGCTGGCATGACCTTAAGTTGGATTTTAGCAGCAGACAAGCATGGGAGGTCTGTACGCTACCGGTCATAGAGGTGAGTCCAAATCTATCAATTATTGGCGCTGCCGAATTGATGGTTGCTAACAAGGTGCATCATTTGGTTGTGACTCAAGAAAAAGTTGTTATTGGTATTTTCTCGTCAATGGATGTTATGCAGTGCTTCATTTTACAAAGGCAAGAATGAGTAATGTAGCAATGGACGGCGGGTTGTAAGCCACTTTACCATCGGTACTTTTGTAGAATGTGATTACTGAAGCCGCTAAGGATATAAATATGAAAACAGTGAAATACCTCGTTCTTATTGCTATTGGCGTATTCGCGGTAGGAACCATTTATGTGTACTCCGGTATCTACCCAATGGGGGCTGACGTGCCCCACAATAAATTGACCTATTGGCTATTGGAAACGGTACGTGAACGATCAATCAAGACGGCATCAAAAGCCCTTGATGTCCCGTCATTAGATGATCCAGAGTTACTTCTATCGGGTGGGGCAGACTATAACGACATGTGTCAAGCTTGCCATTTAAAACCAGGGAAAACACAAAGCGGTATGAGTATAGGACTATACCCCGCACCTCCCAACCTTAGTAAGCAGGGGAATGAGCATGGCCAGGATCATGCGGATCATGGTGATGCTGCGCAAAGCGCGCGACGTCAATTCTGGATTATTAAGCACGGCATTAAGGCGTCTGGTATGCCAGCCTGGGGGCCGACACATGATGACCAACGTATTTGGGCTATGGTCGCGTTTTTGCAGAAGTTGCCCGAATTAAGCTCTGAGCAATATCAAAGTCTTACGGCACGAGACGGATCCAATGGATCGTCTCGTCATTAGGGCGCCTCTATATCAAGAAGCAAGCACCGAGGCTACAAAGCACAGTTCTTTTGCTGAGAAACCTTCTGGTTAAAGAAAGTCGCTCGGTTCGCGCCGACTAAAGTAAGTATAATTTGGGCTATTTGGAGAAAAATAGCCTAAAAGATATACAGAGGTTGCTTAAGCAACTAGAGGCGGGTGTGGAAAGTTGAACGACTATTTTTCATCGACATTACGGTCGAGCTTATTTCCTGTATGGTAGGAACAAATCCTAGGAAAACAACCTATGTGTGTAACACTTGATTTACGTCAAAGCTTGCACTTAACACTGGCTGTATGTTGAAAGCGTGTAATATATAAGAGAAAGTTTATGGTCCGCTCGATAGGCATAGTGCTAGTTATTTTGGGGTTGATAGCTCAGCCTCTGGTGGCTGCCGTGCCTACTCCAATGGTGGGTGAGAGCCCCCATTCCCATATTACTTCGGATTCTGCTGTCCTGATTCATGCCATGGATCATCAGGGTGGCCAAGATGTAGAGCAGCCATCGGAAACACACTGCCACGAAAGTACTACTCACGAAAGTACTACTATTGCTATTAGTGCTCCCTCAGAGTTATGCGACAATTGCGATAAAGATTGTTGTATGAATGGAAACTGTGCTTCTTCCTGTGTGGTTAGTGGGGCAGCAGCAATTCAAAAATCGTTAGTTAATACCGACCTGTTACGTAGCGCTTCCGTTGCTATCTTTTCTGGAGCATGTGTCAGCAGGCCTCCTTCTCGTATTTTTCACCCTCCCAAATACACCTAATCTTCCGATAGGCATCACTGTGCCTGTTATTTCGGAACCCTTAAACATTGATCTCTTGACCTAGGTGTTACACCGGGGTTGTACTATCGATTTTTTAGACTGATACGCATACACATCGGGATGAAAGGTGTCATGAAAACGGTAACTGAAATTGCCAGACGATTTAATGTGAGCGCTGATTCTATCCGGCACTACACAAAGCTCGGTTTGCTTTCGCCAAAAAGGGATACAGCTAATGGTTATAGGCGCTACGGGATAGAGCAAGAAAGACGGTTGCGTTTTCTGCTGTCGGCCAAAAGGTTGGGCTTTAGCTTGAAGGACATTCAAAAAATTCTGGACATGGCCGCTTCTGGCGATACCCCTTGCCCGTTAGTAAGAAAACTGATCGATCAACGATTGGGAGCGATCCGAGAGGAGATGCGGGATGCGCAAAAGCTGATGTCTCGTATGGAGTCGGCTTCCAGCGATTGGTGTGGTTTACCTGATCGTACTCCTTCAGGGGAAAGTATTTGCCACCTTATCGAAACCTGGGATAGCGCCAACAGTACCGGCGACCCTACCTCTGTAGCGGATTAGAGCGATGCAATCAAACAATATGAAAGAGTTAGATACGGCCACGACCAATGGCTCGCAAGAGACCGAATACCTCCGCATTCACGGTGCGTCCTGTGCCAGTTGCGTGAGCAAGATAGAGGGTGCGCTACGCCAGGTTGACGGCGTTAAAGAGGCGGTGATGAATCTGGCACAAAGCACAGTGCTGGTCGACGGACACGCGCCCGTCGAAGCGCTGATTGAAGCGATTAAGGCTGCGGGTTATGACGCGGAAAGCATTACTGATAGTTCGGATCAAAGTGTGCTTGATGAAAAGGAAAAAGCGGACGAGGCCTATCACAAACGCCTGATGCGAGATATGTGGGTTGCACTGTCGCTCGGCGTGCCACTGATGATCTACGGCCTGATTGTAGGTGAGATGACCGTGACTACAACGATGGAGCGAGCGGTGTGGTTGACGGTTGGATTATTGACATTTGGCGTAATGTTTTTTGCGGGTAAACATTTCTATATCGGAGCGTGGAAGTCTTTTGTTAATCACAGCGCCAACATGGATACCTTGATCGCCTTGGGCACGGGTACCGCGTGGATTTATTCCATGTTTGTCGTGTTCTTTCCTTTGCTGGTCCCGGAAATGGCCAGACATGTCTATTTTGAAGCCACGGCTATGATTATCGGCTTGATCAATCTGGGTCTAGCACTCGAAGTCAAAGCACGGGGCAGAACCTCGGAAGCCATTAAACGCCTGATCGGCCTACAACCTAAAACAGCAAGAGTTGTGCGTGATGGCGAAGAGATAGATGTAGCCATCGAGCATGTGCAGCTCGATGATGTCGTTAGGATTCGGCCCGGTGAAAAAATATCCGTAGATGGCGTGGTTTTGGAAGGTCAGTCAGCTGTGGACGAATCCATGCTGACCGGTGAACCCATGCCCGTTGAAAAGGCGGTCGGTGATGAAGTGGTTGCCGGCACCATCAATAAGAGCGGTTCGATCCTGTTTCAGGCCACGCGAGTCGGTAAAGATACTGCGCTAGCGCAGATCATTGAGATGGTGAAGCGGGCGCAAAATTCAAAGCCTCCTATTGGTCGCTTAGCCGATGTTATCGCTGCGTACTTTGTCCCAGTAGTAATGATTATTGCTGTGGTCAGCGCATTGGTTTGGATGAACTTTGGCCCTGATCCCCGAGTCGCCTTTGCGATTGTGTCAGCGACGACCGTGCTCATCATTGCCTGCCCCTGTGCCTTGGGTTTGGCGACCCCTATGTCGGTAATGGTTGGAGTAGGCAAAGCGGCCGAAGCCGGAGTACTGATCCGGAACGGTGAAGCATTGCAGACGGCGTCGAAAGTCACCGCCATGATACTGGATAAAACCGGCACTATTACCCTGGGTGAACCGAAGGTAGCGCATATCGAGCTGGCGCATGCCAGCGATAAAGATGAGGTATTGCAACTGGCTGCCAGTTTGGAAGCCGGTTCTGAGCACCCACTG
>JAJRPK010000213.1 GCA_024280785.1 Gammaproteobacteria bacterium | reverse complement strand
GCTCCTTCCCTTTG
Organism: Gammaproteobacteria bacterium; assembly: GCA_024280785.1. Taxonomy (GTDB): domain Bacteria; phylum Pseudomonadota; class Gammaproteobacteria; order Pseudomonadales; family UBA7434; genus UBA7434. The sequence goes on along the minus strand of JAJRPK010000213.1, from coordinate 2,929 downwards.
CCACCGAATGATTCCTGTCTCTAGGTTTATATCTTTCCATCGGAGTTCTAGTATTGAGGATTTTCGGCGGCCTGTTAAAAAGCCGATGGCAAGGAAAATTGGTAAATAGTCTTTAGCGCGCGCTGCACGTTTAGCAAAAAACAAAAGGCCAATGGCTTCTTTGCACGTAAAAAACGTGATTTCACTGAAGGATTGGGGAGGAAGATCTATAAACACTTCTTGATTTATGAGCTTGCCTCTATACGCGCTGTTCAATGCGGCTCTTAGAACGCCTAGTTCTCGAATTATTGTGTTATCTGAAATAGGCTCACGATTTGGGAATCGGCATTCGTGGAACTCCACTCGATATTCCTCATAATCCCCGAGAGTTTGCTGGTTAACGACAGAAACAGGTCGATCTCCCCAGAATGGCTTTAGGCGCTTAATTGCGTATTTTGAACGCTCAACATCCTTTTTAGCCGCTTCTCGGTTTGCGCGGTAATACTCCAGTACTTCACAGATCGAAACCTCGTTAATTGTACGCGGTGTTGGCTGGCCAAGGTTGCGCAATCTCCAACGATTGAAATCCTCGAGTGCGACTGCGTAATTCTTTGTTTTTGTCGATTTTTCCTTGCTGCCTTCAATACTGTCGGTCCAAGTGATGTAAAAGACTGGCTTCTTTCCTTTTTTTGTTTTCCTAAATGGCACCAACTTAGGCTCTCCTACAACAACACCCATCATAAACTCGGTGTGGAAGTCTCAATATAGCGTTCAAAAGCGCCGTCTGGGATTTTTGGATTTCGTTTACCCGGTGTGGTGTAAATCGCCTTAAGCTGCCCCGATGCAATTAAATATCGAATATTTGATACGGGTAGACCGACACGGCTTGCCAGCTCATGAGGAGTTTCCAATGCTTTTCGCGCTGAAATTAGTGCCATTACATTTTCCTTTGCAGAATCAGAGGTTCAAGAGTATGATCGAGCAATTATATGTTTTACCATACCCCAACTGGTGCAGTTCTACACCATCTTATTATCGTTCGCAAGAGGTCAATTTTGTTATCTGATGAAAAAAAACGAGTTGGAGAGCGTTTAGCGCTAGTCCGTGGGGCTCAGAAGATGTCCCAAAAGGACATTAGTGATGCGGTCGGCGTGCCTTGGCGCACATATCAAAAATATGAGACAGGTGTCAGAGAGGTTTCAGCTGAGTTCTTGGTGAACTTTGCGACAAAATTCAGCATAAGACCTGAATGGTTGCTCTCCGGAATGGGCGGAATGCGCGCTCTGTCAGGTCTAGATGATCTCAAGTCTATAATTGTGCTCATCGAAGAAATGCTTATTGAAAAAGGACAGAGTATCACGCCATTAACTAAAGCCGATATAGTAGCCAGACTACTTCGAAAATGCTTAGATGGTCATCATGTCGAAAAATCCGACGTAAAAGACTATGTAGAAATCACCTTAACAAGGGACTAAAAATCATGAATTCAGTAGTATATGAAATGCGCAAACAACGAAGATTTATGGCAGTTTGGACAACTATCGGATTTGCATTTATATCCGTGTTCGGCGCTTTCACTGTTTTCGGTTTATCTTCAGGCATTCAACTAAATCCGCTCCATCCTTTAGCCGTATTTGCTCTAATGTTTTCGATATCTTGGAGTTTCGTAGGCATGTATTATTTAAGTCGTAGTGCGTCCAAAAAATGCTTCGATTGTTAATCATGTATCCTGAAACAATCACGGCAAATACTAAGCTGAACAAACCACAGTCTTGCGAAATCGAACCATTGCCGAATTCCCTCACAGTATTGAACACTTCACAACAGTTAGGCGCTCGCCAATGATGCAACGCAATCGTTTAGACGCCATTACGATACTTTACCTTCGGTAAATAGCGGGCGTCAAACTGTAATTAAAATCTGATTATACTGTTTTTGACACTTTAGATCAGGCAATGTGCGAAATCGAATAGGCGGTGGAAAATGAAACTTTTGACTAAAACTATATCAAAAAGTTTACCACCTGCTTTGAAAGCTTACCGTCCGGAAAAGTCTAAAGTTGGGCATTTCAAATCTTCCTTAAACGAATACATTGGCCACATAGATAGCAAGGAAACAGAAGAAAATCTCAAAACTCATCTCATGAGTTTTCTCAAACCCGCATACACGCCAACATACACAATCGAACAATACGGTGACGTTGATTTTGTTATCCGAAAGGGTGGAAAAGGCACCCCTCCTGCCGTTCTATTCGAGGTTAAGCGGGAAGCGAACAAAGCAGATATGATACGTAAGGATGATATCAACCGTAAAGCAATGCATGAACTCATTCTATATTTCATGAGAGAGCGAAAGTCGGGAAACACTGACATTCAGCACCTAATAATCTGCACTGAGTTTGAATTTTACGTTTTCGAGGCATCCATTTTTGAGCGAGAATTTTATCGAAATGCAGCATTTAGAAAAGACTTTGAGGCTTGGGCGGCGGGGCAGAAATCTGACAAAACAACCGAATTCTTCTATCGAGAAATAGCAGCGAAGTTTCTAGAATCCAAGGGGACTGAACTTGAGGCTGCGTATTTTGATCTTCGCGTCTACAGCTCTAAGCTTAATGCGGGTGTTGAAAGCAAGGAAATAGTCAAGCTCTACAAGATATTAGGTCCGTATTTCCTGATCAATAAAGAGTTGGCCAATGATAGCAACAGCCTGAACAAAGCTTTCTATGATGAGCTACTTCATCTAATTGGATTGGAAGAAAGAAAAGCTGGTACGAAGCGTGTAATCGGGCGCTTAAAGGGATCGAAACGTAATGAAGGCGCTTTATTGGAAAACGCCATCAGCCAGATCGTAACCAGCCGCTAGAGGCCGCCTTATTTTCCGGTTTTCCCGCATTTATGATCCGTCTTTAACGACGTCGTTATGGACGTGTTTTATTGGGGAGCGGGTTATG
>JAJRPK010000212.1 GCA_024280785.1 Gammaproteobacteria bacterium | reverse complement strand
CCCTTTATTTCAAGACCGTTGCTGGCAGGGATGCCAGCGTCGAACTATAGGGACATATTTATGTGTGTATTGAAATAAAGGGGATTCTTTTTAAAGGCCTTATGAGCAACTATCCACCATCACTAACTTTTAGCAGGTTTTTTTATGAGCAGTCAGTGGCCATCACCCGATCAACCCTTTGCTGTTAAAGCGATTAATAAAACCGGACGACTTCTAAGGGCCTTTGGCATAAACAGCCCTGCTATTAATGTGAGCGCCATCCAGAACGCCGCGAAAAAAGAAGCGGGTTTAAGCGATTACGGCAGCGGTGACTATCTTACCGGGCTTGAACATTTAGTTTACAGCCTGAACCACGAAGCGCAGCTCAGTCAGATCGGACGCGCCGCCGCTAAAAGAATGCTGGTTAACGCTTTGGTAGCGCGCATGCAAATAGCCGACCACGTTAATAGGCACCCTGAGATCACCGAACAAAAAATTGAGCGGCCTATTTTTATTATGGCTTTGCCTCGAACAGGTACCACTATTCTTCACTCCATCATCGCGGAAGACCCACGGCATCGCTCGCCACTATTATGGGAGATGCAATGCCCCTACCCACCCTGCAAAGAAGAAAACCACCATAACGATCCCCGGATAGAAGAGCTGGAAAAAACCAGCGGCAAAGTTGAAATGTTAGCGCCAGGCATGAATGCTATCCATGAAAGCAATCCTAGATTGGCTGAAGAATGTTTGCCAATGCTTGCGACCGCTTTTTTTCAAGAGCAGTACAGCACGGTCTACAGAATGCCTGGCTATCGCGAATGGTATATGAATACTGACGCAAAGCCCGCTTATGAGTGGCACAAAATATTTTTACAATATTTACAGGCAAACTACAGATCGAGGCGCTGGGCGCTGAAATCGCCTATGCACTTACCATTTTTGGAAACCATACTTGATATCTACCCCGACGCTCAATTTATCCAAACTCATCGCGAACCATTAAAAGTGCTAGGCTCTCTGAGTAGCTTAAGCTGCACGCTACGCAGCGCCTTCAGCGATAACATCGATCCGGTAAAGTTCGGTCAGGAAGAATCAATATTTTTCGCCGATGTGGTCCAGCGCGGCATTGTCCAGCGTGACCGAATAAATCGCCCCGAAATATTTTACGACTACCAATTTGATGACGTAATTAACAGACCCATCGATGCCATTGCCGACCTCTATGAATACTTTGGTTGGGAATTTACTAGCGAGGCAAGGGTAAAAATGCAGCATTTTATCGACAACCGACCTCGAACAAAACACGGGAAACACAGCTACTCATTAGAGCAGTTTGGGATAAGTGAAGCCGTGCATAGCCCGATGTTTGCCGAATACCGTAAGCGTTACGTGCGCTCGGTTTTGTAATTTAATGCGATGCAGCTAGAATATATTCGTTAAACAAATTTAAGCAGTTGTTCGGCGCTATCGGTAAAATCACGCTCATTACTGCCTAAACGAACCGCCGTTTCAGCCACTCCATCAGAAGAGGCATAACAAACATTGCGCTGAGAATGCCCATTTAGCAACGACTGCCCGGCAACACTTTTCATGTCGTAACGGCGCGCTTGGGCAACAAAGTAACCTTTTTGCAAGACATGGGCCGCTTCTAATTCCATATCAGAGAACTGTGATTTTGCCCAAATTGAAAAACCTTTAAATAGGGTATTTCCTTTTAACGATTCCGGCTCAGTTACTTGAAACATTTCTGCTTGCCAGCCGTGTATCAATTCACCGTCCAGCCATACTTCGGCCTTGCTGCCAGTCTCTACTTCATCGGTCACAGCCACGTCATACTGCCTAACGTTATTAACATTGTTTAAGTGACTGTTGTTTGAACTATTATAGTTTGCATGCGCAATTGCCAAAATCGATAAATCGTACAGATGAGTGCAATTGGAAAAAGGCTTTCCCTGTTTATTAATATCCTCCGCCGACAGGGTTAACGGCAGGCCAACTAACTCTTGCAAAGGCTCGACGGCCCCCGGGCATGCATCGACAGGATAACGAATGGCTTCGCCAGTTACCGACAGTACTGTACTGCCGTCGTGGCTAATCGTACTTCGAAACCCATGCATTGTATCCTCAAGTTCTCCGACAACTTTTCCCGGCAACGAGGTCAAACGAATTCGGCGACGAAAAATTCCGGTGCCGTATTTTGGGTTCAGTACGGCATTTCCGCTGTGCTTGAGCTTATTGTCAGCATCCACTAATTAGCAGCCTTTCTTTAAGTTAAGGTAATTCAAGCTTGAGTAATTCAGCTGCTTTCATTCAGTAGGAAGACCAAAGCGCTGGTGAAAGTCACTCAATTCAATAGTAAATTCCTCGGCAGCATAAAACTCTTTGTCAGTCATTGTCGGCTGCTCATGAGAACGATACCACTCTGCATAGCTTTCCAAATCACTAGAAGTCGTACGATAATGTGTTGAGTATGTCGTTACCTGCACTTGAGGCTCATTCCCTGCCAATGTGAAACTCATCAATCTAAACCAACCGTCACCCGTACCGACTGGCTGGTGTGTATAAGGGCTTAGTGGCTGGCCATTATCCAAACCAGCTTGCCCCCGATCCTGGTAGTCGGCAAGGATTTGATAAACTTCGTGACCATATATATTTTTATCAACGCGGTTGGATTGGCCATGGTGATGCCCACACAAGACTAAAAATATTTGATCTTGCTGACTAATGAGTTTTTGCCATAGTTCTTCGGCGCTATTGTGAAAATCAGGGTCTGCCCTGTTGAGGTCTACAATCGGATTAGCCGCTCGCTCACCACGAGGATCCAGATAATCGTGTGTGGATATGATGGTGGGCAGACCAACATGTTGAGCAATAACGCTTTCAACCCAAGCTAACACATCATCATTGGCTTGCATCTCAAGTGCAAAGTGTAAAAATCGATACCCTCCAGCAGAAAATATTTGTGCACTGTTTGCACCCCCGTTAAAACTGGAAACGTACCACGGTTTGTCTTTAAAAAAAGGTTTATCATCACCAAATGCCGAGCGGAAATTATCCAAACCCCCAATATGCAACAGGCCCAGGTCTTCAACCGTCATGGTTAATTCACGCGGGGGCTTTCTCACATTGGGCGGATAACCTTTAACGCTCCACATCGCGTCGTAATCGTGGTTTCCTGGTGCCACACCAAACGGTAATCCAGCGTCGTGAATAATTTGATAGCCTTCTATCGCTTTGGGTATTTCTATCGATGCGGTTTTTGGCGTCCACTCGATTTCGGCGGCGAAGAACGGGTTTGGGGTCAGCTCAAAGCCACGGGCTTTATGTGCTCTATCTATAGGTTTCGACTGGTGTTGCCAAACATCGCCCACTGCTGCAACAAATGCTATGTCGCCGCCGTTTTGTTGTGCATTGTCGGCGATGTATTGCATCTGTTGAATAAATAACTCACTGCTATCAATAGCAAAACCTTCGGCTTTTTGATGCTTATAGTCAACAGCATTTTGCGTATCGGGGATAACAGCAATTGAAAATGTTGTTTTCTCAAAATCGGACCAAGCACCAAACTCACTGTTAACCCCGTCGTTGACCGAAGAGCAAGCCGTCAATGTTCCAATAGCCAGTGTAAAAAAAAATGCATCTTAACTTAATCATGTCTATTCATATTCCCGTTAGTTTTAACAACAGTTAAATATCTGGTGAGGTTTTTCTAGTAACACAAACGTTTATTCATCTTGGATATAACGATTTTTTAATTTTTTAATCACGTCACTTGTAACCGATATAAAGACGCCATCGCATCGTGCCGTGAGTACATCCCCTGCCCACATTTCACTCACCATATAATTTTTTCGACCATCGATCCTATCAACCCATCCTTCTAATCTTAAATCGGTGTCTATCGGCGTAGGCTTAATGTATCTAACTGTTAATGTTCCAGTAAACCCTGGCTGGCCTGTCATTTTTTGTGCCACGCCTAAAAACTGGTCGAACAGCGCACCGACAAAGCCACCATGAACCGAGTTAGGTGGCCCCTCGTACTGCCAATCCATCCGCACTTGGCCATACGCTCTATCATTGTCTATCCAGATATTGAAATGAGGGGCAATCGGATTACTCCTACCAAACACAGGATTCATTTCATAACCAAGATTCATCCTATTGCCATATTTTCCATCATCCGCACGTTCAAACGCGGTAGCTCCGTAAAGGCTTTGCGATCGAGCTAATGCATCGGCTTGCCGATCAATATTTTCGGCAATCACATTAAGTTCGTCCGCGCTGTCCGTGCTGGTCGTCAGATTAGATATTAGCCGTCGAGTTGCATCCGCTACACGCCGCTTTGCCGCCCACTCATCATTAAAAGGTTCTTTCGTTGCCGGAGTTTCAAACGGGTCAAAATTATCATTCATAGCTATCGCCTATATATTTTTCTCTGCAAGCTCTAAATCCAATTCGCTCTACGGAATGCGAATAACAATTTAATCGTCATAAGGTTAAATTTTTTGTTCTTGCTATTCAACCAGCACATTGGGTCTTGGCAAACCCTTCTCTTCACAAAGCGCGTAGTAAAATTCCAGAGTTAACATTCCATCAACTACCGAAGTAATATTGCCATCCGCATCGAGATTAATATTAGACCCGTACATTTGAAACCATACGCGGGTGTTATCTTCTATACATTGCAGCGTGTGTACTGAGCCTGCTGGTTCGTAAAGAAACGATCCGGCTCGATTGACATAGTCATACTCTTTGTACTTCCACGCACCAGACTGTGTATATCCGTATACTGGCCCCGTGTGTTTGTGCATATCGACTTCGTAACCTGCTTGGAAAATATTCTCTATAATCCACAGTCCCTCGCCCACTTTTAGCTGCATTACTTTGAGCATACTACCGTCACCGATGTCGACAAACGGTAAATCGTCTTTTGCAAAATGGGTAGCTTCTGGAGTTGATAAAACCGGCATTATTAATGCTCCTGTGTATGATGTAAATCAATGTATTGGGTGGTGCATAAAAAAATGACAATCTAGCCAGTTTAAAGAGCATGCGGGCAATCAACAATAGCAATCAAAAGCTTTTTTACTGTAATAAAAATTCAGCTAAATATCAGCTCTCGCGCTTAAACAACCGTTTCATAGGTATATTGTTCGCAGAAGACCGCCACAGTGATTGTCTAGAGTGCCCTAGCCTCATATACTAGCTAGGTGTAACTACATATTTATTGCTATATACCTGTCACCATATGATGACCTATTGGTTGGTGAAAAGTCCGATCATTGGTCACAAAAAAGCTATAACATCACAGATTTTATGTCGAGCTTATACTGAATTTTTATGTTATTTACCCTGAGAGAATGCCCCCATGACCGAAATAAAGCACACTATTTGCCGCGCCTGTCATGCCGGCTGCGGTGTTTTGGTAGAGATTGACAATGGCAGACCAATTTCGACAAAAGGTAATCCTGACGATCCTTTGTTTAAGGGATTTTGCTGTATCAAAGGTCAGAATTTTCACTCGACCAGAAACAACCCCAACCGCCTGTTAAGGTCTCAAAAAAGACAGGCAGACGGCAGCTATATAGATATTCCAGTCGAGCAAGCGATGGATGAAATTGCCGAAAAAATCCAAAATATAATGGCAAATAATGGTCGCCGTTCACTCGCAACTTATTCCGGAACTATGGCTGCAAACGGTAGCGCCGCCAATAGCGCGATGTCTAGCGCATGGTTAAAAGCCACCGGCTCTAGGATGGGCTTTAACTCTAACACTATTGACCAGCCGGGAAAAATGGTTGCAGCGGCACTCCATGGTAAATGGATGGCGCCAGAACATAATTTCGCGCAAGCAAAAGTCATAATGCTTATTGGCGTAAATCCACTTGTCGCCATGTCGGGAGGAATCCCTCATAGCAACCCCGGGCGAGCACTTACCGACGCAATGAATAATGGATTAGAACTTATTGTCGTTGACCCTCGTCGTACAGAGACCGCAAGACGAGCTACTTTGTTCTTACAAGTTAAGCCCGGTCGAGATCCTTTGTTACTTGCCGCAATGATCAATACGATTTTTACCGAAAACCTGCACGATCACGATTTTACTACCCAACATGTTGATGGCTTAACCGAATTATCAAAGGTTGTCTCCCAATTTCCTGCCGATAAAGTGGCTGATTTGGTAGGAGTAAAAGCACAACAAATTATCGAAGCTGCGCGCTTATTTGCCAACGGTAAGATGGGAGTAGCGACAGCCGGCACAGGCCCGAACATGTCGGGAAATACTACTTTAATAGAGTATTTGCTTCTTAGTTTGAACACTATCTGCGGTCGATGGCAACGCGCAGGAGAAAAAGTCTTTGAACCTACCTCGCTAGGGCAGCCAACGATAGCGAAAGCGCAAGCACTGCCACCTTACCCGGAATACGCCTACGGATTTGGCGAAAAGTTTCGCGTGCGGCAGTTAAGTAATACGGCAGCAGGTTTACCAACGGCTGCACTTGCCGACGAAATATTACTGCCTGGTGAAGGTCAAGTGAAAGCGCTTATTTGTCACGGAGGTAACCCGGTAGCAGCGTGGCCCGATCAATTGAAAACAATAAGTGCAATGAAAGAACTTGAATTACTAGTACAAATCGATGTGACGCAATCGGCAACTGCACGGATGGCGGATTATGTTATCGCTGTAAAGCACTCGCTAGAATGCTCTGGCACGTCCCTTGCCCAAGAATACTTAAGCGGTTACGCTCCAGGCTTTGGACTAACCGCTGCTTACTCACATTATACACCGGCGTTAGTTGATGTCCCTGATAACTCAGATCTCATAGAAGATTGGGAGTTTTTTTACGGTCTCGGCAAAAGAATGAAATTGGACATGACGATGAAACCTATGTCTTTTAGTGGCACCGTACGAGTGCCTGGCTATCGAGTTGATTATAGCCGCAAGCCAACGTCAGATGAACTTCTTGAGCATTTAACCATTGGCAGCCGAATTCCATTAGCCACAGTAAAAGAGCATGCAGGAGGGACAGTCTACCCTGAACCCGCTCTCTATGTGAGCGAAGCCGACAAAGATTGGCAGGGCCGACTGAACATCGCTAACTCACAAATGATGGCTGACTTACAGACCTTCTATGAGGAACTCCAAGAAGGACTTAACACCGATGAAGACCGGCATGCTTTTCGATTAATCTCTCGTCGACAAATCAATATATTAAATTCAACTGGACGCGATATTGCAGAACAGCTACACGGCAAGAGCTACAATCCCGCCTACATGCACCCCGACGATATTTCCGCTGCCGGTCTAAATGCAGGAGACAAGATTGTGATCTCATCGGACCGTGCGAGTATCATGGGAATTGTCGGCGCCGACAAAAATCTACGAAGAGGATTAATTTCGATGACGCACTGCTGGGGCGATCGGCCAGAACTAGATGACCAACTCGAAAAAATCGGCGCTAACACCGGCAGATTAACGTCGGTAGAAAGTAACTATGAAAGCTATACTGGCATGCCCAGAATGAGCAATATACCGGTTTCGATAATTGCCGCTAACTAGTTGTCCTATGCTGAAAATAAGGCTGTCAAATACGCTACTACGACTGATATAGATATGAAGAAAACAATGATTGCCGGGAATTTGCACCTTAATCCCTCGTTGATTTTGAGAGTGAACTTTAAAGTTCCCAACCAAAGCGGTCAAAGCGATGCAGAATATGATTACTCTTTGGTGCGATATCCTGTTCTGAAAAAACTTGTCCTGTCCCAATGTTCAAAAAAGGACCGAACTAACGCCTACCGCGCTATCCCCCCGGAATTAGCGACAGAACTCCACAATAATGGCATCGTTTTATTAAATACGCTCGCCGACAAACCAGAAGCTATTAACCTTAATGAGAATATTTCGATATCTATAACTGTTTTTTCTCGCCACCTAAACGCACCTTCTCGCCGCATGGTCTATGACCTGAATGCCCATATCGAAGCAAGTATCTGGCTATTTTCTGCATTACAGGACCAAGATGTTTCTAACGACTTGAGTCAATTATCCACACAGGCTATTGATACGCTGCTGGAAACAGGAGCCGTCGTCGAAGATTTACCCCCAGCAAGTATCATGTATCCCTTGCCTCAAGCATCAGATCATTGGGTTGCGGAACTTGAAACGGCCGAACAGATTTTTATTCAAGCTGCAGGAGATCCCGTACCGGACAAGGTTTTAAAATTACTCGGCAGGCAAATTCCCGAGTTATCCTCGTCAAATATTATCTGGTCATGTGATGCTGGAACCCGGCTTGTTCACGCATGTACTGTTCCAGAAAGCAACTTGGCAGCACTAATTACCCATTCAAAGCAACGCTCAGCTATCGAAACGGTCAAACAACGTAAGCAAGAATGGAAACAAAAAATCAGCGTGGCAAAACTAACTTATAGACGGAACGCCTATGCTACTTTAGTAGGAGTCATCGCTCCGGCACAACAGCGATCGTTGCAAACGCATGTCCGTTCACTCATCACCCCAGGCTATTTCGGACCCGTTGGCGATACTCAAGTTGACCGCAGAATGTCCATGCATAACGAGCCCGTGACCTCTTCGCTGCACCATCGATTAGCTAAACTCGTTAGCATTATCGTCGGAGAAAAAGTTCTTGCTACTTACTGTTTTCTCGGCTGCTATCTTGCCGGGTCGGTGCTGAGAAAACACGTCGACCGCCCTCAATGCCAATACAATTTATCTCTGGTTATAGACATGTACGACGAGACAAATAAAGATGAGAACGAGACGGTAGACCCTTGGCCCATATATCTAGAGCTAAAAAATAAAACAACGCCCGTAAATATGGCTATAGGCGATGGGTTACTTTACAAAGGCACAGATATAAAACACTGGCGCGATGAACTTCCCAAAGGTAAACGAGTAATTGCCTGCTTCTACCATTTTGTTAACGAAGATTTTGACGGTGCTATCAGCTAAACCAAAAGCCAACTTTAAGGAAAAGCCTCACTATAAAAATCAAAGCGTTTTCGCAATTTTTCCGGGTCAATTCCAAACTGCTCTTGCAAGTTATACACAACTCGACCATAAGCCCCTTTATGATCATCGACAAACCCACTCAACTCCTCTCGAGCCAGATCATTCATTTCCAGCCCCGCCTTTTTATAGATTTTTTCAACGGTTCCCACATCGTCACTAATGAGTTCTTTAAAAGGAACATTAATACATTGATCCTGTGGCAACTTTGGTAAATCGTTAACGCAAGCACGAAGTAAGTGCTCTACCCTTTCCGTCCAGTAATCGGCCAGTTGGCCGATCATGACTTTATCTCGGCTCAATCTTTGCCCGTAGGCCAGCATTGTGATCGCCGACTGGATGACGGCAACGGGATCTCGTTGAGTGGTCGCAATCGTCGCATCGGGAAAGACTTTATGTAAAACCGTTAGTTGCTCTAAATGTTGAGGGCACTTTAAAACCCAGCGCGTGGGCATATCGGTATCCCGTTGCTGCCAAGTCAGTAGTTTAAGTACATCTCGCATGTACTCATATTGGTAAGTTTGATCTTCAGAGTAATAATGGTCTCGCCAACGTGGTGAATAACTTAACCACTCATAATTATAAGAACCAAAATTCGGCCCCATTAACTCTAACTCTTCATGGATATGGTCAGGGTTCATAGGATGCATAGCCGCTATAAAAGGTGACGTGGCCTGCATCGCATCCCAAGTATCTGCACAACGTTGATAACGAGGATCGGTGCCATCATCGAGTAGCCCTTCGCCCGGTATAGAAACCGGTTCGTAACTCTCCCACAGCGGCAATGACCGTAACCGGGAATCAGCAGCCATTAAATTCAGCAGGTGTGTTGTACCCGAACGAGGCAGACCCGCAACAATAATAGGTCGCTCGATCTTAAAGTCCAAAATTTCCGGGTGCTGATTAAATTGATCCTGTATCAGCAATCGACTTGTAGCGTGTTGCAACAGTTTGTTACGAAGGCTCAGCAGGCCGATTCCATTTAACCCTTTATCACTGTTCCATTCATCACAAAGTAAATCTAGCCGTTCTATAAAATCTAGTGGACCCCAATCACTCATGCCGGCTTTAACTTCAGCTTCAGCCATTATGGACTGCCTGCTCAGATCAACTGTTAGTGTTTTTCCGTACTCTATCGCCATTTTTTGAACGTCAGTCAATATTGGATTGGCTAAATCGTTCATATAGATATCGTCGGCCATAAATATTTTTCCTATACTAGCTGCATAACATAATTTATTTAAAAGCACCGGTTGTGCTTTCAGCGATGAACGGGAATACTTCAGACTCAAATAATCTTAAACTTTGCCATGATAGTTCTGGGTCAAAGCCCCCCACCAGCGGGGACAAAATCATTGGTTCCCCTTTATGCATACCATTAATAGTCTCAATCATCTCTGATGAAGTTAAAACCGAGTACTTTCCACTGTCTCTCAAGCTATTATTATCGGCATAAAAATTGTACGGTGAAGAAACTCCCGACTTCTCGGCCCACTCTGCGTAAGAATGTTGTTCATGCATTGCGTGTGGAGCGAGTTTATCCCAATATTCGTCGGGATTTTCCGCTACAAAATACACTGTACTCGGTGCTTTTGCTGTCGCTCCCGTGTCAGCTTTGCCCAAACGTTTTAGTTCTTCTCGATAAATTTCGTAGACTTCAGGCACTGTAGGAATAAAATAATCGGCATCGCGTGCCGCCCTAAGCGCAGCGGCTTTACTACTTCCACCCATAATCAACATAGGCACCACATCAGGCTTTGGTGTGATAACAATTTCTCTGCCCTCGTACTCGAAAGGCTCGCCGGTAAACGCCTGACGTAAAAATGGAATAATCATGTCCATATAGTTTTTACGGTCTCCCAGTGTTTTTCCTATGGCAGCAAATTCTTCTTCACGATAGCCCGCGCTGAGTATAGGCATAACCCGACCGTCGCTCAGCAAACTCAAGACAGCTAGATCTTCAGCCATCCGCACCGGATCGTGTAAAGGCGCAATGAGTGCCGACAAATGAATTTGAATGTTGTTGGTTCTCGCCGCCATTGCTGCCGCCATCACACGCGACGCAGGTAAATAGCCATCCGCAGCGCCATGATGTTCAGATACGACCACTGCTAAAAAGTTATTGCGATCTGCCCAGGCAACTTGATCTATAGCCGTTTTATACAGCTCAGACCTCGATGCCGTACAAAAATCTGGCCGCCTTAAATCATAGCGAGTCATTAACAATGGCATTAACCAGTTCTCCTAAATAAGTTATGAGTCAGTAAATAATAGAGGCGAGATGCCAATATCGGGAATTGGAATGCATGAATCCAGCCGATGTATATTAAGAATATTTATGAAATAAATATTGTCTGCACCATAACTAAACTTGAACTAGATGATCGCAAGCCTTCCCTGAATTGACTCTAGGCGTCCCTTCTAGTGAACCCCAGGAAACCACTGCCCATTTAATCCCCGATATTATCGGCATTGATTCATGGCTATACAGATGATTGGAAGGAAAAAATACAAAATCCCCAGCCTGTGGTTGAAACGTATAGTTAAAATGAACAAACTTGAGTCCGCCACCTTCATAGTCATCATTCAAATACAAAAGCATGCTGACATCGCGGTCTAATATCCGAAACCAGCGGCGCGCTTCTCGATCAAACTCTTCACCATCAGCATGCTCGTTATACTTACCGCCCTCTTGGTAACGCAACACATAGGGCGGCTCGAAAAAATCAGGCTTCATACCGCAAAAAGGGGCGACATATTCAAGCAATCCCTGTCGAAAAATAGTTTGCAATTGGGCATTACGACCAGCCATATTTACCGTTTGAGTTACCCTGCCAGGATCTAACTTAGCCACCTTCGTTGTTTGCGTAGATTTTTCTTTGTCGACAATCGTTAACCAAATTCTTTCTTGCTGTTCAGCAAATTCCAGCAGCTCTAAACGCTCAGGTTCAGAAACAAAGTTACGCACAACACGAACCATTCGCGGCGGTTCACGATCGAGCGCAAGGCTACCACAACAATCGCCAAAACGGACGTTTTTACCGCAACAACATTGCGAATCCTGCGTCATCGAGTGACTATTGACATAAAGCTTATCTTGGCTAGATTGCATATTACGTCCTACTTAAAAGTTGATAGCCTCAGCAGTTTATTTTATTTCTATTACTTGTTGTATTTCTGCTACTGCCACGTTCAATGTATTATTTTAATGACGACCATTACCCTACAGTTTCATACCATTCGTCGGTTTACCCTCACTTGCAAAATATTTTTCTTATTTTGAATGATATCCCGGTTATGACTTCATACCTTTTAGATTTAAAACCCTCTAGATGCCTAACGATATTAGTAAGTTCATCAGCTTGCGCCTAAAGTTCCATATCAAAAACACCACTACACCATTAATTCATTTCTAGCAAATTGGAGTCTATCTTGAATCCAAAGGCCATACCACCCCTCCCTATTAGCTATTAGCGTTGGTCATATGCCCTGCCGTGTATCCACCATCGACGGGGTAATCCCCACCAGAGCACGCAGAACTCTCATCCGATGCTAAAAACAACACCATGCTGGCAATTTCATCGACTCGCTGCTTGTCAAACGTCGGCGTCAATGTTTGACTACTGTATGCCTTAGCGCCCAATTTAATCTGATCGTCAGATACCGACTCAGGAACAAAGGGACGGGACATAAGTGGATTGCCCGAATCCGGGTTGACTATATTAACTCTAATAGAATACTGTCCTAACTCCATAGCAGCCACCTTGGTAATACCTCGCAACCCCCACTTACTGGAACTGTAGGCAATAATTCCATGATTACCGGGCATAACACCGTCGATTGAACCAATATTAACGATGGACCCCATACCCAACTCTTTCATCGAGGGGAGTACTGCTTTTATCCCTAATAAAGGGCCGATCTGATTGACGCCAATAACTCGATCCATAATTTCTCGGGTAGTTGTTTCCAATGGCCCCAAATGTAATAAAGCTGCATTATTTACCAGTACAGAAGGCGGACCAAATTCTTTTTTCGTTAGTTCGATGGCCCGCTGCCAATCGTCTTCACTGCAAACATCTAAATGAATATAGCGAGCCTGACCGCCTAACTTTTTTGTTAAATCAGCACCTATCTCGTCCTGTACATCTGTCAATACTACCCGCGCACCTTCGGCAACAAAATGACGAGCGATTGCCGCTCCCGTCCCTTGAGCTGCACCAGTAACCAAAGCGATTTTACCTTTTAACCTTTGCATACTTATAACCTTTATTTTTTAATTTATAACTAAAGTTAACCCATTAAGGCAATCTAACAATAAATACTTGTGGATAAAACAAATAATTGAGATCAACAGCGACCGATTTCCTACGACAAATTTTCTACTTCATGTTTTCGGTTTTTAACGAGTCGAAATGACCATACAAACGGCAGCGTTAAAGTAGAACTTAGTACGATACCTGCTATTACACCAAACAATAAACCGTTCAAAGAAACGGGAATGCCAAAAGTGAAATTTGAGAGCGTTTTTTCAAGAAAACCATAACGGCCAGGAGCAAGCATGTAGAGCGCCTTTGTTAATATGTTTTCACTCGCAAAAATGGCCATTCCACGCTTGATGTCTTCATAATCTTGTAGTGTATTCAGTTTTTGCTGTGAATCAGTCCTGACGCTCGCCACATTGTTAGTCAGATGTACCTCGATCATCGCTCGAATATCAGCGTATCCATGCTTTTCAGCCGTAGCCCGATAACCCTCTACCTGGAGCCGAGTTGCCTCAAAATACCCAGCCAAAAACTGCTGATACTGGTCTACGAGCTGCGGAACTTGCAGCATCAATATGACGGAGGCGGCAAAGACAAATTTATCTACCCATTTTGACAAAAACCGACACCTCTCTGAACTGTAACTCTTTGATTAACTTACCTTTATCGAATAATAGAATCAAGTATTCTGGCCGCTAACGGCGACAAATTCATTAACTCATAAATAGAATTTGCTCACCGCTTTTATTATAAGTTGGGGTAATTGTAGTTTTTTTGAGGCCGTATTTTAATATTTATGT
>JAJRPK010000211.1 GCA_024280785.1 Gammaproteobacteria bacterium | reverse complement strand
GTGAGTTCCTTGTTTTCATCTGTCGTACCGCTCCCATCCTGATTAGTTTGGGCAAGAAAATCAGCATCAAGTGGTTTTTTGTCGCTATTGGAAAGCGAGATGGTTACTTCCATTTGTTGTTGGCGAGTGATGGCATTGAGTGTATTGAAAGTTACCCAAAAAAGAACAAAGAAATGCACTGCCAAGGCAATTGCGATGGCAAAGTTTAACCGATGATTTTGTCCTGGCGTGTAACTCATGGTGCTGGTTTATTTAAAATCTTCTACAAAGCCTGGTGAGTTTAAGTTTCTATTCAAGCTGGCATTCAAGCTGGCATTCAAGCTGGCATTCAAGTGTATGGGTAAGTCTCTTTAGTACCGAGTTTAAGTATAGCTGCCTAAGCCGAGCCGATAGTTAGGTTGATACTCGGATCGCTGATAGAAGTTACGGCAGTGCTTAGCGGAGCTTTACTTCGATAGCGTCCATTAATTGTCCGGCGATATCAAGGTTACACTGATCGTTGAGCTCACGAATACATGTTGGGCTAGTGACATTGATTTCGGTAAGGTAATCACCTATCACGTCGATGCCAACAAAGAGTAATCCTTTTTCACGCAATACGGGAGCAACTTGTTCGCAAATCCAATAATCGCGATCTGTTAATGCAACAGCTTCACCTCGTCCCCCGGCCGCTAGGTTGCCACGAGTTTCACCTTTAGCGGGAATGCGTGCAAGCGCATAGGGGATGGGTTGACCATCTATTAACAAAATGCGCTTGTCGCCGTCGACGATTTCAGGAATATATCGCTGAGCCATTACGCTTGCACGGCCGTAGTTGGTTAGCGTTTCGATAATAACACTAAGGTTGGGGTCGTCAGATTTTGCACGAAAGATCGATGTACCACCCATACCATCGAGAGGCTTTAAAATAATATCTTTATGTTCGGAGTGAAAGGCTTTAATCCGGTCGCTATTTGCCGTAATGAGAACCGGTGGGCAACATTGGGGAAACTCTGTGGCGAAGACTTTCTCATTGCAATCGCGCAAACTTTGGGGGTTGTTGACGATCAGAGTACCGCTCTTCTGCGCAGATTCAAGTAAGAGCGTGGTGTATAAAAACTGGCTGTCAAACGGAGGATCCTTTCGCATCAAAATGACGTCCAGATCACCTAAATCGATCATTTCTGGCTCTGTGAGTTGGAACCAGTCGTTGAGATCATTGCTAACAACTAATTTTTGTCCCAATCCACGGGCTATGCCATTGTCTTTTAACAGGTTTTCTTGTGTGAAGTAGTGCAATTGCCAGCCCCGTTGCTGAGCGGAAAGTAGCATGGCCAAAGAGCTGTCCTTCTTTGGATTTATTTGCTCAATAGGGTCCATGACGATGCCTAGATTAATTTTCATAATGTTACCTGTCTCTACCTTTAATCGATTGACCCGCTGAAAAGCAATCTATTCAGCGGTTTCACTTTATTTCTTACCGGCATTGGTCTATAGCTTAAACAGTGAACAAATTTAGCTGCCCAGCTTGGGGAGATTACCCGTAAGGGTAATTCTACACGGTTGAGTGCAAATTTAGTTCAGTCGAGTTTATAAGCAATCAATCTGGAGACCGGATCGTTATGGATTCGCAAAGTGAAAGTATGAAAGTCATGTTCGTCGACGATAGCAAAACTATTCGTAGAACTGCAGAGACATTATTACAAAAAGAAGGCTTCACCGTTATTACGGCTGAAGATGGCTTTGAGGCATTAGCAAAAATTGCTGATCACAAGCCGAATATTATATTCGTTGACATCATGATGCCTCGATTAGACGGATATCAAACCTGCGCTCTTATCAAGAACAACGCCCAGTTTAAGTCTACGCCGGTGATTATGTTGTCGAGTAAAGACGGCTTATTTGATAAAGCCAAGGGTCGAATTGTAGGGTCTGATCAGTATGTTACCAAGCCATTTAGTAAGGTAGAACTGTTGGAAGCGATACAAAACCACAGCAAAGGTTCCGAATCATCGGTTCAGGAAACAGCCCAAGCTTCGTAAGCTACGGCAAATATGGTTAAGAACTTTTACTAGATTGTTAACAGCTAGTTGATTGGTGACAAAATGAAACGCGTACTAGTTATTGATGATTCGCCCACCGAAGCGTATCAACTTTCGAATATATTAAATAAGCATGGTTATGAAGTCGTCGCGGCAGAGACCGGTGAGATAGGAGTGGAAATGGCAGATTCACAAGCGCCAGATTTAGTGCTAATGGATATTGTTATGCCCGGCATAAATGGTTTTCAAGCTACTCGGCAATTATCCCGTAACCCAAGAACAAGTGGTATTCCCGTCATTATGGTGACCACAAAGAATCAACCTTCTGACCGGGAGTGGTCTAGAAAACAGGGTGCAAGAGGGTATTTAGTTAAGCCTGTTCCCGAAAAGGATTTGATCTCTACGATAGAAACGGTGTTGTCTGATAATTAGGATAAAAATCGAGATTGATTGATCATGAAATTTCAAAAACAACCTGGTAATTTACTCAGGCACATTGCAGAAGCAAGTATCAAAGCAAATTCAGAAAGACCCGTTAATCAAGACTTACAAAACTGCTGGAGCGGGATTGGCTTTTCTTTATGTGGCCAAAAAATGGTAGCTCCGATGGGGCAGGTCATTGAAATCCTCAATGTGCCTAACTATACATTTGTGCCGGGGGTACAAGATTGGATGCTCGGTTTGGCGAATGTTAGAGGTAGGTTACTACCTCTAATTGATTTAGAACGATATTTTGGATCGCGTTTGGCCGGTAACAAGTCAAGACATCGCGTACTAATCATTGATGTCAATAACCATTATGCAGGCTTAGTTGTCAGTAATGTATTTGGATTAAAACACTTTCAATTAGACGCTTTTGAAAAGTCATATGATGGTGCCGGGGAACTATTTGCAAGCTGTATTGAAGCAAAAGGTAGCGATGGTGACTCCGAATGGCTGAAATTTCAGCCAGACAGGCTTGCCCAAGACAGTAGATTTATGGATTCGTCGATATCCGCCAGTGACGATTTGAATAAAATTGCTGTTGCCTAGTGTAAATTCGCAGAAAAATCAGCTCTGTTGTAGGCCGTCTTAGCAAACTTAACTATAGTTTTATACACGATTTAAATTCTAGCCTTAATTTTTACGCATTAATTTACTCAAGCCGGAGCTTCGAGGATGGAAAATATCAGCCACAGTACAAACAGCGGGAACTCCCGCAAATTATTCACGGTATCAATTGCTCTGCTTGTCTGCGCAACGTTATTGTTTATATTTAGCACATTTATTTTTTTGCGGGATGCAGATCGGGATGCCAAGTATCTTGAGCTAGCAGGAGACATGCGAGTTCTATTGCATCAGATTTCGACGAGTTCTCGTGAAGCTACAGCGGGGGATGCATCAGCATTCGTAACATTAAAAAAATCAAGCGAACGATTTGATCGAACATATCGAACTCTAAAAAAAGGAGATTCCGAGTTGCCAGGTGTTGGCACAATGATGAAGTCTGAACTTGATGAGTTGGGTCAAATTTGGCGCTCGGTTAAAGCTAATGCTGAAACCATTGTTGCAAATAGGGATCGAATTTTATTCTTACACGACGTGGCGAAAACACTTAACGAGTCAATTCCAGAATTACAAAGAGAATACGGCCTTGTAGTGGATGTGTTGGTAGAAAACAAAAAGCCGAGCGAGCAAATTGTTTTTGCGCAAAAGCAGACATTGTTAGCCGAACGAATTGCGCGAAATATTGATAAAATGTTAGGTGGTGGAGACTCTGCTCAAGAAGCTGCCGATCAGTTTCATTTAGACGCAAGTATTTTTGGTGACGTTTTAAAAGGTATGTTGAAAGGTAATCGATCTCTAGGGTTAGACCGGGTTGCAGATCGGGATGGCAAGGCGTCACTTCAACGCATCAATAAGCTGTTTGATTTTGTCTCTGGGTCTGTAGGCGATATATATAAAGCATCACCTGATCTTTTGGATGCGAGAAATGCTGCGGATGATATTTTCAACGATTCACCCAAGATATTGAATAAAGCCAATATTGTTTCAGAGGGCCTTCGGGATTTGAGTAATCGACGAGCCATTGGTTCGGGCACGGCATTTTTTAGTGGTGCTTTTATTCTTATAGTTTTAGCGGTTATTGGTGCGCAATTGTACCGTAATACTGTATCTCGTTTGGCAGAGCAAAAAAATGCTAACGAGAGAAATCAAATAGCGATAGAGCGGCTGCTCAATGAAATAGGAAATTTGGCGGATGGCGACCTAACTGCAGCAGCGACGGTTTCGGAAGACTTTACCGGGGCGATAGCGGACTCGATAAATTTTACTATTGAGCAGCTAAGAGAAATTGTTTCTTCTATTAACGATACGGCCGTAAAGGTTAACGGCGCAGCGAAGGATACTCAAGATAACGTGTTGTTGTTGGCCGATGCATCAAAATCTCAAGCCAATGAAATTTCGTCGGCTTCATCTGCCGTTATTGAAATGGCGAAAACGATGGACCAAATGTCCGTTGATGCCGCTGAGTCGACGACAGTTGCAGAGAGCTCGGTGCAATTTGCCAAGTCAGGTTCACAAGTTGTACAAAATACTATTCAAGGTATGGATACGATTCGTGAGCAAATTCAGGATACTTCAAAGCGAATTAAGCGCTTGGGTGAAAGTTCACAAGAAATCGGTGATATCGTTTCGTTGATTAATGATATTGCAGATCAAACAAATATTTTGGCATTAAATGCTTCTATACAGGCGTCGATGGCCGGTGAAGCTGGCCGAGGCTTCGCTGTTGTAGCGGACGAAGTTCAGCGTTTAGCTGAGAGATCGTCTGCAGCGACTAAGCAAATTGAAGCGTTGGTTAAAACCATACAATCGGACACCCATGAAGCGGTTGCGTCAATGGAACAAACGACAGCAGAAGTGGTGAATGGTGCTGGCTTGGCCCATGACGCAGGTGTGGCACTCGAAGAGATAGAGAAGGTCTCGCAGAACTTGTCGGAGTTGATTGAGAGTATCTCTTGTTCAGCCAGGGCTCAGGCAGACACGGCGGGAAATATCTCTGTAACCATGAACAGTGTTAAGGAAATCACTTCACAGACGGCTGCGGGAACAACAGAGGCGGCGGTAAAAGTAGGGGCACTTTCTGAGATGACAATGGATCTACGAAGCTCTGTTGCAGGATTTACCTTGCCTAAATCAATGGAATTGCGTCCTTCGATGAACGATTCAAATACTAGCGCAGCAGCAACGAGTTAGCTTTAGATCTTATTGTTTAAGTCCCTATTTAGTCGGCATGCTTATTTACTAACATATCAATCAAGCGGATAGAAATGCCTGTTAAGAGAAACGTGGATATGATAGAAAAGGACCAACAGCGGTCATTTGATTGGGTTTCGATGGGCCTGGATAAAGATTTATTATCGGCGCGCCTTGCCATTGAGTCTTATTTATCGGGTGCGAATAATGAATCAAAATTATGTGACTGCAAAGAGAGCTTACAAGCGGTCCGCAAGAGCTTACAGCAAGTAGGCATTGATTCTGCCGTATTGCTTGTGGAGCAGTTAGAGTCTCTCTGTGATGCGATAATTAACTCAAGCTATTCGAATCAAGAAGATGCCTATCAGGCCTTATTGGGTGGGCTATCGCAGTTACCAAGTTATTTAGAACGCACGCAGAAACGGCACTATGAAAAGCCAGGTGCTCTTATATCGGTCATCAATAATATAAGAGCGGTATGCCTTCTTCCGCTGTTAGTTGACGATGTACATTTTAAACCCCAGCTAAAAAAAGCGAACACGTATAAACCTTCCGATTGTGCGGCGATCTCTTCGCTAATAGAAAGTGGAAAATCCCTATTAGCGTCAATTGATCAGCAGAGTGACAATCACCAGAGTCAGTTGGTTCAGCTTCATACCACCGTGAAGTCAGTGCGCGTAGCGTTTGATCAAGCGGACCCTTCTGGTTTCGACATTAATATTCTCGATATCGTGACGGTACTTCTAGCCGGAGCTGTTGAAAGCTCTGCGCGGGCTTCATTTTGCGTTAAGTACACGGTCGCACGATGCCTTGAGTGGGCTAACTGTTTCTTGGCAAAATTTGAAGATAACTCCCAGCCAACGGAAATAGCAGGTCCGTCGAATTCCGAAAGTGAGCAGTTGTTAAGGGAGTTACTTTTTTGTATAGCTATCAGTGATAGCGAGCTTTCTTCTGCTGTTGAGCTGCGAAATAACTATCAGTTATTTGACGCATTGGGTGGCATGAGGTCAACGGATCTAATGCATTTAGGTAGCCCTGATGCCGAGACTATGGGTATCGTGTATGAAGGGATAACACAAGATATTACGATTCTTACAGTAGCTCTGGAAAAAACGGATGACACCATTTTAGATGCGTCTGCTTTTAAGGAGATGGTCACGACGGCGAAAACAATAAAATTCACTTTTCAGCTAATAAATTATAGTGATCAATCTGAGCAACTGGAAATTATCGTTAGCCAGCTAGAGGGGCTCTCTGAAACGGTAGATAAGCCAGAGTACGGTCAACAAGATAAAGAAACGGTGCAAGATATTGCTCAGCGTCTACGACTAGTTGAAGTGTCCTTTCAGCAGCAGTACCTCGAACGTGGCCGCAATGACAGCGAAAGTAAAGTTTTACAAGAAGCAAAGAAAATTATAACGCGAATTATTGAAAACCTGGATGCACGTAGCCGATCTGATGGTGGATTTGACTGCGAATCACTTTCTTTAGACTTTGATGATTTAAGTGCAATTCCTCGCCAAATTAGTGAGGCTTCGGGGGCGATGAGCATACTGGGGCTAAGTGAGTTAGTTTCTGCCTTGGATCAATGTGGAGAGTTTGTTCAAAGAGAGTTAGTTGTTGAGAAGAATGAATCTAGCATCCGTTTATCAATGAATGTTTTATCCGCTATAGAGGCTTATATTGAGGCTGCTAAATATAATCAACAGGAAGCCGTGTATGAGCCGCTGTTATCTGTGTTGAATAATTTGAAGCCCCCTGTTATTACTGAAAAAGCTACTGAAAAAGCTGCTGAAAAAGTTGTTGAAAAAGTTACTACAGAAAAGGATAGCGTAGCAACAGAGGTATTAGAAACGACTGATAGTATTCTTATCGAAAATGTAAGTTCGGTGAGTACTGCAGAAACTACAGAGCTTGAACAAAGTACAAAGATAGCGTCGTTAGCACCGGGCGCGTCGCTTGATACAGAGATCGACGATGATATAGCCGAGATATTTCTTGAGGAAGCTGATGAGGTAATGGAGGCGCTTCAAGCCGTGGTCCCTGAATGGTCCGCCAATGCCGAGGTGGGCGAACAGTTTACGGAGATTCGCCGAGCCTACCACACACTAAAAGGCAGTGGTCGAATGGCGGCGGCGGAACATCTCGGAGACACGGCGTGGGCCATTGAAGGTTTAATCAATTCGATGGCAGATAAATCGATGCCTATTGATTCGCAGCGAATTGAGATAATTGCCGAAGCTGGTGAGTATATGCCGCATTTGATAGAGGCATTTTCTCAGCGGGTCGTACCTCATCTACCGTCTATGCAGAGTTTAATTGAGCGAGCAGAGTTGTTGGCTAGTGACCAGACTGCCAACGTTGAAATTGGATTGAGTTTAGCGCTGTTGAATAATGTTGAGATAGCTTCCGTTAATGTTGCTGACGTTGATCTCGTTAATGCAGAAATTTCGGCACAAGATTCGGATGAAAACAATGTTCTTGCGGCATCGATAGACGTTCCGTCTATACCTAATCTCTCAGAGGACGAGGCTAGCATAGACCCAGCGACTGCTGATTCTGACAGTTTCTCAACGATTACTAATAATAATGACGATAAACAGTCGATCAATGAAGATATCCAAGGTGATGAGGTAACTAGCGTTACAGACGATACCTCTTTGGAAGCTTTGGCAGAAGAAGCAACGGTTTCTATCGATAATAGTATCGAAAATAAAGAGACAGAGGATAGTGCCAGTGATGAAATAGTTACAGAACTATTTAACGACAGTGCTGAGGATAGTAGCTATCTTCAAACTATTTTTATTAGTGAATTAGATGTTCAGTTAGGCGTGGTTGCTGCTTATCTGGAAAGTGATTTAATCGATCAAAGTCGTTGTCCCTCAGAGGCTGTTGAGCGCGCTTTCCATACTATATTGGGTGGCGCTGGAATCGCGGAGAACCAACCGATTGCTGAGCTTGCAGAACCTGCGGAAAAATTGGTTCACTGTATTCGCCAGCGGGGTTCAGCTAGTAGCCAAGAAAACCAACTCCTTCAAGCAACTTACGATATTTTGTTGCCAGCGATCAATGGAAGGGTACTGGATAGAGACAGCGCAGAGAGAGTATTGGCTCAACTTAATGAAGCCGTTGCAGCAATTATTCACTCCGAGAAAAATATCGAAGGAAAAATGTTACCGAGTGACTTGCTGTTTAATACGCGTGAATTTTTACAAGAGTGGCGTACGGGGGGATCAACTCCAGCGTCATTTGACAGTATGCTGACAGCTTTAAGTCTATTAGAGCAATCTATAGATGGTGGTCCGCATACTTCTATTAAAGACGTATGTTGCTCACTGTCAAAAGCGTACCGTTGTTTTTCTATAGGCGGGCTTAACTACCAAGCGTATCTTGCTCTATCAGGAATTCACTCTGAATTAGAAGATATGTTAGATCGAGCAGCAGCGGGACAATCCATTGAAAACTCTGTATCTATTAGCGTGTTAGACGATATGGTTTCGGTTGAACACCTGTTACAGCAGCAATTGATCAGCAAATCCAGAGTTGTAGAAGACGATCAGCACAGCGGTATTGCTAACGATATTGATGAGGAAATTGTTTCAATATTTTTAGAGGAATGTGAAGATCTAATTGAAGGTGTTGAGGCGGCGGTGCAATCTTGGCTTAAAACCCGTAAAGATATGTCTTACCTTGAGAGCCTGCTGCGCCCGTTACACACAATTAAGGGCGGCGCACGCATGGCTGGTCTTAACGGTATTGGCGACATAAGCCATGAATTTGAAACATTATTGCAAAGTGCCAGTAATGGCGACACCAAAACTAATAGCAGTTTCTTTGATAAAGTTAGTAGCTTTGTTGCTGACTTGATAGGTGCGATTAATGATATTGGAGATCAGCTTGCAACTAAAGATAGTTGTTCTTCAGGCGTAGAGTCTGCCGGTGATAACGGAAAAATCGAAGATGAAAAACGGCCGGTAGAAATGGTCCGTGTATCGCCAGATTTACTTGAGCAACTAGTTAATTTGGCGGGCGAAACGAGCATATCTCGTTCGCTCATTGAAGAACAGGTTAACGACTTCTCTCAAAGTATTGATGAAATTGATTCGACTGTCGAACGTCTTAGAGAGCAACTACGTCGCCTGGAAATTGAGACAGAGGCACAGATAAGCTTTCGTAGAGAGCAGGTAGAAAGCAAAGGTCATGAAGAATTTGATCCACTGGAAATGGATCGCTACTCTCAAGTGCAGCAGTTATCTAAGTCTTTAGTTGAGTCGGCTTCAGATTTACAAGATTTGAAGGCAACATTGAGCGAAAAAAATCGCAATATGGAAACCTTGTTGCTTCAACAGGCCAGAATTAATACCAGTTTGCAAGAAGGGTTGATGCAAACCAGAACGGTTCCTTTGTCTCGCTATATCATTCCTCGTCTGCGCCGTATTGTGCGACAGGTGAGTGGCGAGCTTAATAAACCAGTAAGATTTGATGTTAATAATGCGGGCGGTGAACTCGATCGGTCAATGATAGATCGCATGGTTGCTCCGTTAGAGCATGTTCTGCGAAACGCGATTGATCACGGTATTGAATCATCGGAAGATCGCGAGCGACAAGGAAAAGTGGGTCAAGGAGCGATTCGACTAAACATTCATCGCGAGGGAGGAGATGTTGTACTTGAACTGAGCGATGATGGTAAGGGAGTTGACGTCGATGCTGTTAGGAAAAAAGCCATTTCACTTGGTTTAATGCAAGCTGGCGATTCTCTCTCAGACGAAGAGATAATACGTTTTATCTTTGCTCCAGGATTTAGTACTGCAAAGTCGATTACTCAAATATCGGGTCGTGGTGTTGGCATGGATGTCGTGCAAAGTGATATTAAAGAATTAGGTGGAACTGTTGATCTAAGATCGATTCCCGGACAGGGGGCCACCTTTGTTTTTAGATTGCCGTTTACGGTCTCAATGAACCGAGTACTTTTAGTTAGTGCGGGTGGCGAAACTCTGGCTGTGCCATTAGATTCGATTGAGGGGATTGTAAGGGTTAGCCCGTTTGAGTTGGAAGAGTACTACGGTGAGAATGCAGCTGAATTCTTTTATGCGGGACAGCAGTATGATTTTCAATATTTAGGTAATCTAGTTAACGGTAGTGTTTATCAAAGTAATCCTGATATGCTTGCTGCATTACCAATATTGTTAGTAAGAGGCGCTGATCAATTTGTAGCGTTACAAGTAGATAGATTGTTAGGAAGTCGAGAAATTGTAGTAAAAGGTTTGGGTAAACAATTTACCAACCTCGAAGGTATCGCCGGTGCTACAGTGCTGGGTGATGGTAGTGTGGTGATGATTACGGACTTAATTGCACTGACTCGATCGGAAGCTTGTGTAGTGGGAAGTAACGCAAATCTTACTACAGAGACAGCACGTGCTTGTCCATTAGGAATGGTTATTGATGATTCGGTTACGGTTAGGAAGGTAACCACTCGATTATTGGAGCGTAAAGGCTTTGATGTCGCAACCGCGAAAGACGGCTTAGATGCGATGACAAAACTAGAAGATATAAAGCCCGACTTTATTTTATTAGATATTGAAATGCCAAGAATGGATGGGTTTGAAGTGCTGGCTCGAATTCGCAACGATGAACGGTTAGCGGATATCCCCGTGATAATGATCACTTCGCGAACGGGGGATAAACACCGTGAACGCGCATTAGGCTTAGGAGCCAATTGTTTTCTTGGCAAACCCTATCAAGAGAATATACTGTTCGAAACGATTGAAGAAGTACTCTCAGTAGTTTCTGATACAACGGAAAGATTTGGAACTTGATTTTTAATTTGGCGCTGGATGTTATTTCCAATGCTTGAATTTTAACCTGCACTATTAAGTAAGACCGCTATTAAATGAACAGATGGATTTCAAATGCAACAATACTCTAACGCTTTCTCATCACCTACTATTTCGGCCATCTACTTGCCGCTGCAGGTAGACGGTTTGCTTTTACCTGACGCAACGGTGGTAGAGATATTTCGCGCTGGAAAAATTTTAATTCAAGCGGATTCTCCTGAGTGGCATGTGGGCACGATTGTCTGGCGGGGATTAACTTTGCCCCTCGTTAGTTTTGAAGCATTAAATGGAGCCGGTCTTATTGAAGCCGAAGCAGTTACTCGTGTCGCCATTATCAACGGTACAGCAGAACATGGACATCTTCCGTATTACGCTATAGTGATTAGCGATACGCCAACGATGATGGAGATTTACGACGAAGATATAGAAATTCACGAAGGCCGTCCGCGAGGCCGGGCAGAAGCTTTATCTGTAGCTGTGGCGGATTTAACGGCAGGGATTCCCAATATGGGATGGGTAGAACAGCACTTGCTCGCTTACACACTCAATAGCTAAATTCTGACATTGTTTTAAAAATCACCCCAATGCGCTTGTAGAAGAGAAATAGCGACGATAGGGGCGGTTTCTGTTCTCAGTATTCTGTTGCCAAATCGAATGGCGATAAACCCCGTTTTCTCGGCAGCAACAATTTCCTCTCCACTTAACCCTCCTTCTGGGCCAATGAGTATACTGACACTAGCGGGCGGTATTCTATTGTTAGAAACGTGGGAAAATTCGCTGCCGTCGGCGCGTAATAAAAGTTTCAAGTCACACGGCTCGGCAGTTGTTAGCCAGTCTGATATGTTTAAGGGCGTACCCACAGCGGGCAGGATCGAGCGGCCAGATTGCTCGCAGGCACCTATTACGATGTTGCGCCAATGCTCTAGCTTCTTTTGACGGCGTTCCGAATTGAGCTTAACGTCGACTCGCTGAGTGACTAATGGCTGGATAGATGTGACACCTAGCTCGGTGGATTTTTGCATGACCCAGTCCATTCTTTCGCCTTTAGATATGGCAATAGCAAGAGCGATGTTTAATGGTGACTCCTGGGCAATACTTGAGGCGTCGATTTCTTCATCTATAAAGACTTCAATTTTTTTACGTAAAACTGTAGTTACCGTGGCTCGATAATCGTGACCGCTGCCATCGAACAAAATTAGGGAATGCCGGGGTTTAACTCGCAGCACATGCAGAAGGTAATGATTATTTCTTTCGTCTAAAAAAATCGTGCTGCCAATCGAAAGGGGCTCTTGACAGTATATTCTAGATTGCCGCATTTTGGTTGTGCTCGCCTTAGGTTGTGCTTGCCTTAGGAGGTGGCGCTGAGGCCTAGGTTGTTACATATTTCTAAGGTGGGGCCAGTCTGGTTCATGGTGTAAAAGTGAATTCCTGGTGCGCCGCCCACTAATAATTTTTCACACAGTGTTGTTAGGTAATCGGTGCAAAATTTTTGTAAGTCCTCGGGCGCGTCTTTTAAAGATTCTATTCGGTAGCCTAACCACCGCGGTATTTCTGCACCGCAGTTTTGTGAAAAACGTTTCAAATTATCAAAGTTTATTATAGGCATAATACCAGGGTAAATAGGTTGGGTAATTCCGATTCGGGTGCACTGTTCGATGAAATTGCCGTAAGCATCTGAATTAAAAAAATATTGTGTAATTGCACTGTTTGCACCCGCATCAAATTTTTCTTTTAAAAAGTATATGTCAGAGTCATAGGAACTGGCTTCGG
>JAJRPK010000210.1 GCA_024280785.1 Gammaproteobacteria bacterium | reverse complement strand
CAGGCTTCAAGTTTTTTCGAGCTAGAGACAGCGGCTATCACCGATGCGCCAAGCGCTTTAGCCATATGAATAGCAGCGATTCCAGTTCCGCCAGCGGCGCCTAAGACTAATAATGTCTCTCCTGATTTTATCTGGCCGCGCGTAGCGAGAGCAAAGTAGCCTGTAACATTAGCTTGAATAAAAGTGGCAGCGGTAGCGTCGCTCATCCCTTCCGGAATAGGTGTTAGTTGCGCGGTGTTGAGAATTACTTGTTCGGAAAAACCACCGATGCCAGGGCTAGCAAGTACTCTATCTCCCATCTTCACGCTCTCTACGTTATCAGCCATTTCAATAATAACGCCAGCGATATCGCCCCCGGGAATAAACGGAGTGGGAATTTTTATCTGATATGTGCCGCCGATTAATAGTGAATCGACAAAATTCACTCCAGCGGCTTTAACGGCAACTCTCACTTGTCCTGTTTGCAGAGGCTGTTCTGGACGGTCTTCTAGAACGAGTAGCTCGGGGGCGCCATGTTGCTGGCAAATAATAGATTGCATGGTGATACCTTTGCTTGAAAGATAGTTTTTAGTGTTGGTCTAAAGTTTTTTTTGCAAAACTTTTGAGTTGCGATGAAAGTTGTACAGCGATTGCTTTTTGCCAGGTAGGCAGCTTAGATCGCCTTCGGTAAAACTGTTTTCGATAAACCAGTGAGATGTTTGTGTGGTAAGTACGAACACAGAATGTAAATTCTGTCTGCGGGCATCTCGTTCTATATGTTTTAATAATTGAGCGCCTCGCGAATGATTACGGTAATCGGGGTGCGTGGCAATACAGGCAATCTCTCCTACGTTATCGTCAGGGTAGGGATACAGGGCAGCAATTGCAATTATCAACCCCTCTCTTTCGATAACGGTAAAATGATTTATTTCGTTTTCCAGTTTATCTCGATCACGCCTAAGCAAGATTCCTTGTTTTTCTAACGGGGAGATAATATCAATAATAGCGGGTACGTCTTCACGGTTAGCCTGCCTGGTTATTTCAAACGTCGCGCTTAATATAAGTGTGCCGGTACCGTCGACTGTAAACAGCTCTTGCAATAGCGCGCCGTCGGTTGTGTAGTTCATGATATGTGCACGAGGCACTCCATTCTCGACGGCATTAATTGCGGCATTAGTGCTACGCCAAAATTCATCGTGCTCTTGTTTTTTGGCTAAGTATTGTTTGGCTTCACTAGGTCTGATTTCTCTGTGGAGTCGTCCACTGTGGTCAAAAATGCCGTCGCTGTTACTAAATGCAATAAGCTTGTCGGCGTTTAATGCCGTAGCGATTTCGCTGGCAACGTGTTCGTATGACAGGCTAAATGTTTCGCCAGTCGGAGAGTAGCCCAAAGGTGAGAGCAAGACGACGTTGTCTAGATCAAGCAGTGTATTAATCGCAGCGGCATCAATTTTTCTAACTAATCCAGTATGCTTTAAGTCGGTTCCATCGATGATGCCAGCCGGTTTGGCCGTAATGACATTGCCCGAGGCGACTTTCACTTTGGCACCGTGCATAGGGGAGTTTGGTAGCCCCATCGACAGTCTTTTTTCTAGCAATGAGCGCGCTAAGCTACAAGACTCTATACTCGCTTCAAGTACCGATCGATCGCTTACTCGCAGATCATTGACAAACTGACTTTTAATACCCAGGCGCTTCAACTTGGCGTTAAGCTGTGGGCGTATGCCGTGAACAAGAACAATGCGAATTCCCAAGCTATTTAACAGTGCAATATCATGAACAATATTGATCACATTGTCGTGCTCGACGGCCTCACCACTGAGCATAATGACAAAAGTTTTATCGCGATGCTGATTGATGTAGGGAGTAGCTTGTCTAAACCATTGAATGAGGTGGCCGTAATTATGGGCTCGATCGTCTTCGGGGGGGCGATCCTTAGCGTTACCTTTGCTACCTTTAATAGTATCTTGAGTGGTAGGATCTTGAGGCTGGCTTTGCGGCCCGTCTTGGAAGCTGTCTACAGATTGGTTCATAGCGCAAGAATACCAGTTACTTGGCTTTAGAAGCAGTATTCTTGAATAAGACTTTTTAACAGAGCGATAGCAGGTTTAATTTGGTCTTGTGGCAAGTATTCGTTGGGTTGGTGGGCACAGTCGATACTTCCGGGACCCATGACGATGGTTTCCATTCCCAACGCTTGCATAAATGGGGCTTCGGTGGCGAAGCCGACACTGCCAGAAGTGTGCCCCGTTAGCTTTTCGGCAAATTTCACCAGTTTGCTGGTTTCGGGCTCCATAAAGGAATCGGCACCCTCAAATAGAGAGCGATGGGTGGCAATAATGTTTGAGCCTTCAAGCGCTCGCGCGACTCGTTGACGGATGGTGTGCCGAATGTCGTCATTTTGCATGCCGGGTAATAGCCGAACATCAAAGCGCAATTCAGTATGGCTACAAATACGATTGGTTGCGTCGCCGCCATGTAGGCTGGCAAGGTTTAGCGTTGGAGCTGAAACTTCAAATCCGGGATTTTGATATTGACGGCCCCAGCTTTCTCGTAAAGCCATTAGCTCGGTCATGACTTTATGCATAGCATCCAGAGCGCTATGCCCTAAATCGGGGTTGGATGAGTGTCCTGATCGGCCTTCCAGAACAATTGACTCCATCATCACTCCCTTGTGCATTCGGATAGGCCGTAAGTTGGTAGGCTCTCCAATAACGGCGTATCGAGCCTTGGGTTTACCACTGGCTACAAGTGCT
>JAJRPK010000209.1 GCA_024280785.1 Gammaproteobacteria bacterium | reverse complement strand
TACCCATGTTTTTGGATGGTAAGAAAGATACTGGGTCCACACCTATGCAAATAGAGATACCGCCAAAACCGGTTTATGATATTCCTAATCGGCTCGAGCAGAAGGCTCCCCCAACCGTTGCCGAGGCCCCTCCAGCGCCGTCAATGGAGGAAATGAATCCCCTGGAAGAGCAAATTTCCACACCACTGGATAGTCAAGCGCCCCTTGCCGAGGAGCCTAATGAGCTTCCCGATGAAGCGCCTGCAACAATGGGCGGTGTTGAAGAAGAAATTGTAAAGGCCGCACCGTCGATTGAAGAGGCACCCATTGAAGAAGCGCCTGTTGATGTGAAGCCTGAGTCCGCTCCCAAGCCTGCCGCCAAACCTAAACCTGCTGCCGCAACCGAGGCAGGATTTGTCGTACAAGTCGGCAGTTTTGGAGATCAAAAGAATGCCGCTGAGCTTACGGATAGGTTGGTAGCATCCGGATTCCCGGCTTTTTTAGAGGATATTGATTTCAGAGGGCGCACCATTTTTCGCGTCAAGGTGGGCCCGCAACCTGCTCGTGAAGATGCCGATGAGTTGCGTCAGCGTTTGGCTGACAGTGAGCAGCTCGAAGGTATTGTTGTCGCTCATCCTTAGGAACGGAAAACAAATAACTTTATTATTCACTTTCCGTTCCTAAGATTCGTGTATTGCGACTTTAAATTAAGCTACGAATACATCCCTTAAACATTGGATTCCCTTTTTTATGGGAAACTTGGTCGTGATGGGGATATAATTGATTTCTAATACAAAACACTACACTCGTTCACCAGGAGCCTGCTAGTATGCATTGGGTTGATATTGTTGTTTTTGTCGTTATTGGGTTTTCAGTAGTAATTGGCCTTTTTCGCGGTTTGGTCAAAGAAGCTATTTCCTTAGCGACATGGATCTTGGGTGTTTGGGTTAGCCTATCTTTTTCATCAAGCTTTGCGAAAATGCTGCCATTTCAGGTGGGTGATCAGACGGTGCAGACGCTGATTGCCTTCGTTATTATCTTTCTTGTTATTTTAGTGGTTGGCGGTGTCATCAATTATTTGATAGGACAACTTGTTGATAAGACGGGTCTTAGCGGTACTGATCGGACCATGGGGTTGGTCTTTGGGTTTTTGCGCGGCGGTTTAATTGTTGCGATCATGGTGCTGCTCGCTACACTCACGAATATGCCCAACGAGGACTGGTGGCAACAGTCACTGACCTTACCTTATTTTCACGAGATGGCTGTTGGGTTGAAAGTGCTTTTGCCTGATTCACTCGCGCAGCATTTTTCCTGACATTAATAGGCGGGCATAAGTATTTTAACAATTTATGCCCCCTACTTAATCCCGACAAAACTGGGATAGGAGAGCTCCCCATGTGTGGCATTCTCGGTATTGTTGGCAATTCCCCGGTTAACCAGTCGCTTTACGACGGGTTGACGGTTTTACAGCATCGGGGGCAAGATGCTGCGGGTATTGTTACCTGCGACGATAAGCAAATCTTTTTACGCAAAGATAACGGCTTGGTGCGTGACGTTTTTCATCTCCGACACATGCAACGCCTGAGCGGAAATATGGGCATAGGTCATGTGCGCTACCCGACGGCAGGATCCTCAAGTTCAGCGGAAGCACAGCCTTTTTACGTCAACTCCCCGTATGGGATCGCGCTGGGTCATAATGGCAATTTAACCAATTCAGAAGCGTTAAAAAAAGAATTGTTTCAACAAGATCGACGACACATTAATACCACCTCCGATTCTGAGGTGCTGCTCAATGTTTTAGCCCAGGAACTGCTAAAGCAAGATCAACTAAGCCCTAGACCTAAGGATGTGTTTGCTGCAGTTTCAGGCGTTCATCGCCGCTGTGTTGGGGCCTATGCCGTTATTGCATTGATTGTGGGTTATGGCATTCTCGGTTTTCGCGATCCGCATGGAATCCGCTCTGTTGTTTATGGTCGTCGTGATACCCCAGAGGGTGCCGAGTACATCATTGCCTCAGAGACGGTCGCGCTAGACGCGCTTGGATATGAGGTGATAGGCGACCTTGAACCTGGCGAAGCGATTTTTATTTCTGAGCAAGGCGATATTTATCGCCAGCAGTGCGCGGACAATCCCCAGCTTAATCCTTGTATTTTTGAATACGTTTATTTTGCGCGTCCGGACTCGTTCATTGACCAGAGTTCAGTACACAAAGTGCGTATGCGCATGGGTGTGACCCTGGCCGAGAAAGTATTGCGGGACTGGCCTGGTCACGATATCGATGTGATTATTTCTGTACCTGAAAGTGGCCGAACCGCCGCCATGGAAATGGCCATGCGGTTAGGGGTTAAATACCGCGAGGGATTTATTAAAAATCGCTATATTGGGCGCACTTTTATTATGCCTGGCCAACAAGCTAGAAAAAAATCGGTACGCCAAAAACTGAATGCTATCGATCTTGAATTTCAAGGTAAAAACGTAATGCTTGTGGACGATTCAATTGTGCGCGGCACGACCTCACGCCAGATTGTACAAATGGCACGTGATGCCGGTGCAAATAAAGTTTATTTTGCTTCTGCAGCGCCGCCCATTCGCTTTCAGAATGTGTATGGGATTGATATGCCTGCTGCCGAGGAATTGATTGCCTATAATCGTACAGAAGAAGAAGTGGGAGAGGCAATTGGTGCCGATTGTATTGTTTATCAATCGTTGGAAAGTTTAATCAGCGCGGTAAAAAGAGGCAATAAAGGCATCGAAACTTTTGACTGTTCTGTTTTCGACGGTAAATATGTCACCGGTATTAGCCCTGATTATCTTGATGAGTTGGGTAGACAGCGCTGTGAATCTGCAAAAAACAAGCGTAAGCGCCAAACAGTGGGTGTGGATTTGTATAATAATACCTGATGCGAACAACCGTTTGCTTCGTTTTATTCATAATTTTTTCCCGTTCGGTTATGAGCAGTGAAGTTGAAATACGACAGCTACAACAACTAACAACGAATTATCCTGAGTATCGCAATGATGTCATCGCCGTGGTAAATATTGGTGCGCAACGGCTAGATTATTATC
>JAJRPK010000208.1 GCA_024280785.1 Gammaproteobacteria bacterium | reverse complement strand
TTGAATTAAATTTGGCTTATAACGGGTGTTCCTGGATTTCACTGACGGTGGGTTCCAGAGACAGGGCTGGAACAGCTACTTTATTCTTGTATAGCAGAACATAATCGCCTTTTCACTGATTTTTTATGCAACTGTAAGGTATAATTATTCATAAACCTGCTCATTTGGAGTTACCCGGAATAAGCAAAGGGTGCTTAGCCCCTGGCTTTTGAGGATTATTTATTTCTATCGAGGCATCACCACAAACCTGCTTTGCATCCCACGGGATCTCTAATGACTTTGGCATGGCTGACCGACGACAACGATCTATCTGGGTTCGATAAACCGACACTCGACAAACCCCACCCTCTTGAACTGCCTCTATCTTAAACTGACTCGCAAGAGTGCATCCATGCCCAGTGACTGTTACTGCAATATGTCCTGGCTTTGGGTCAACAGCATATAAAGTCACTAGCTGCTTCATCACTTTTTCTCCTTGCTCTTGTTTAGTCTGAGGCGTACACGCCAAAAGTGTTAGACCAAGAAATACACCAACAATTAATATTTTCACTAAAACCTCTAGGGTCGGCCAGTAGCTAATGTGACTCGACAAAGACAGCTAGCACTCTGTCAACCTTATATTGACGAAAGGCTAGGGGGCGTTCTCAATTATGCAATGTTTAAATCCCTCAATTCTCAGGAGACACTTCTAACTATCAAAGGTTCAATTACGCTTCTAGTTCTTCCCAACGGCGATAGACGTTTTTCAGATCCACCTCTACTGATTCTAGCTCAGATTTTATATTTGCTATCATTTCACTGGAACCTTGATATGACTTAGGGTCAGCCATTTTTTTTTGTAGCTCTATTTGCTGCATCTCCAATACTTCAATTCTACCAGGCAATTCGTCCAGTTCACGTTGTAACTTGAAACTAAGTTTTTTTACGGGTGCAGAATTAGTTTCCTTTTTCATTCTCTTTTTATTAGGCACTACCGAAGCCTCACTCGTTTCACTCTGGCGCAGCCAGTCTTTATAACCTCCAACATACTCATTCACCACGCCGTCGCCTTCAAATACGAGTGTGGAAGTGATGACATTATCAATAAAATCCCGGTCGTGACTAACCAACAATAATGTGCCGGAGTATTCCGTTAACAATTCTTCCAGTAATTCTAAGGTCTCAACATCCAAGTCATTGGTGGGTTCATCCAGAACTAGAAGATTAGCCGGCTGAGAAAACAACCGGGCCAATAAAAGGCGATTTTTTTCTCCACCCGATAACTTAGTGATAGGTGCCCGCGCACGCTCAGGCGAAAAAAGAAAGTCCTGAAGATAGCTAATGACATGTTTTTCACGACCATTGATAATGACTTTTTCTGAACCACCCGCAACATTTTCTTGAGCCGTTAGATTCATATCTAGCGTCATTCTTAATTGATCAAAATAAGCCATCTCTATATTCGTGCCGAGATTCAGCGTACCTGTTTGTGGTTTTAGTTTACCCAATAACAAATTCAATAAGGTGGATTTTCCTGCGCCATTGGGGCCAATAATACCTACCTTATCACCACGCAGAATTTTGCTGCTAAAATCACGAATAACCGGAATTTGATCATAACGATAGCTGATACCCTTCGCCTCAATCACTATTTTTCCAGAGGCTTGAGACGCATTTGCCTGAAGAATAGCCTGACCAATTTTGTTACGCCGAGCAGCGCGTTCGCTGCGCATTTTCTCCAGTGCCCGTACTCGTCCTTCATTGCGCGTACGCCGAGCTTTAATACCCTGACGAATCCAGACTTCTTCACGCGCTAATTTCTTGTCAAACTCTGATTGTTCTTTCTCCTCAGCATCCAGGGCCGCCTGTTTTCCGCGCAGGTAGGCATCATAACTTCCCGGCCAACTCGTCAATCGACCTCGATCGATTTCTACAATACGCGTTGCGAGTTTGCGTAAAAAAGCACGATCATGCGTAATAAATAATAAGGTGAGTCCGGCACCCAACAGAAAGGTCTCCATCCACTGGATAGCCTCAATATCTAGATGGTTACTCGGCTCGTCCAACAACAAGATATCTGGCTCAGTCACCAGCGCACGAGCCAATAGTACACGTCGCTTCATACCACCAGAAAGCGTTTGCATATCAACATCGGCGGGTAACTGAAGCCGTGAAAGGGTCGTTTCTACACGCTGCTCCAGGGTCCAGCCATGTGCATCCTCGATGGCCGACTGGACACGCGCCAATTCATCCAGCGCACCCGGCTCATCCAGTTGCTGCGTGATGTGGTGGTAGGCCGCAATCAGCTCCCCCATTTTACCCAGGCCGCCGGCAATAATATCGTAAACGCTACCCTCCAAATCTCGGGGCACATCCTGTTCCAGTCGGGCTACCTTCGCCCCTTGCTGTATATTGACTTCCCCATCATCGGGCGTTACTTCCCCAGTGATTAACTTCATTAAGGTCGACTTGCCCGTACCGTTTCGACCCACTAAGGCAATTCGCTCACCCGTCTGAATCGAAAAATCGAGTCTATCGAGCAACGCTGGCTCGCCGTAACTAATATGAATATTTTGTAGTCGGATTAAAGCCATGAGAAAAAGATAACCTAAGAAAATGGCGCAGTATACGAGGTTTCCAAGCAGTCTGCTAAACTACCATATGACTCATACATCCAGTTCGCGTCGCGCATAGCAACAACGTATTTCACGAACGATCGACTGCATCACTATTAATCTCTTTACAGATCTACCACTCGAAGAAGTTGCTACAGCCGCTAATTTTCCCAAATTTAATTTCCACCAGGTCTTTCGCGCTATTACTGGACGATACATGATAGTACGCTAGACTTATAAATAATTATTCCTATAAGATGAACTTGGATTTCGCTAATATGAAAAAAATGTCTTTCATGGTATGCCCCCATGACACGGCTACGAATCCCGAAC
>JAJRPK010000207.1 GCA_024280785.1 Gammaproteobacteria bacterium | reverse complement strand
TTATTACTTAAGTCCAGGAACGTTAGATTAATTACACATTCCAAACCGGTTAAATCGGCAATGCCTAATCCAGAAGCTGTCAACGAAGTCAACTGTGATAGCTCTAGACAAGTTAACGCATCTAGCGCATTACGACCCAGGGCCGTATTAACCGCCATGCGTAACAAACGGTCCGGTATATTGGTCGCTGCCTGATTAGCGGCACTATCATTACCTTCCGCCGTTGACAGTGCACGGAGTGCCAATGCCGTATCGTAAATGCTATCGGACCAGCTCCCATTAGCATTTTGCGCGCTATCTAACCGTGCTAACCATACTTGCGCAGCACTAGTATCGTTAGAAACTAATGCCGATGTCGCCGCCAAAGCCTGTAAATAATCAGGCGAAGTGGAACCCACTAAGGTATTTAGTGCCGCCAAACCTTCGCTAATGGGTGTAGACAAGCTGGCATCTTGGGCAAGCCACAAGGCCATCGCGTGCACGGTCACTGCCGTACTCCAAGCATCGGCTGTCGCATCAAGGCTTAGCGGCCAGCCGCTGGTGCTGATTTGTATCGTTTTGAGGTAATCCAATGCGGCTTGCGTATCAACAGAAAACCCACCGGCAGATAAGCCAATATCGGCCAGCCCTTGCAGCACTATTGCCGTATCCAGCGGGCTTTCGATATAAGCATTACTGACCCCCCAACCCGCACGTGACGGCAATGAGCTGTCTTGCCCTGCATCTAATATTGTCAATAGATTTTCAGCAACCGAATCACCGTGTATGGCTATCGCTTGTGCGCGTTTGACCGTAAAATCAGTATTCTCGACAGTATGATTTTCCAACCAACTCACACCGTTATAAAAAGCAACTTGACGCCGCCCATTGGATTGCAATGCCTCAACCACCTCAGCCGTGAATAATCGTTTTTCGGCATTTGACGCCCCCCAGCTACCGTCGGTATTTTGCTGATTTTCTAACCATGTAATACCATTGCTGATTTGTGTCTCATACACTGCCAACGCCGCATCAGCGTATAAGCTGCCGATAACAACGATGAAACAGAAAAACTCGGAAAAGCTCGTGATTGAGCAAGGTGAACATACAATGCGAGGGCCTCTCAAACTATTGCTCCTTAATATTCCGTGTTAAATATTTAGCGTTACGGCACAACAACAAATAAATTATTTGTATTAACGGTTTAATGCCTGTTATACGACTCTTTGCGGTAGGAGGAATCCATCTGCACCGCCTGAATCGCCGCAAAAACTGTAGCCAGCCAATCCACTAAAATTTGATAATTTCCTGAGTCCCCTATCAGACTATCAGAATCGGGAACAATGAAATATATTATATTATTTGTATTATAAGTTCAACAAAAACAAATGAACGGAAATTGAATAATGCTCCGGAATTAAAAATTGCTTAAATGTGCGCCGGTTATGAAGCTGGGGGTCGGCGGCGTTTTGCGCTGCCCGCACTTAAGTGAAGGCTCAAGAAAAAACCGTATCTAGGCAGGTGGAACTTAGCGCTGCAACCATCTTTTAAACATCAAATGATAGCGCTCCAGATCATCGTAGCGAGACAAGACATCCAGTACATAGCCTGAAAAGTGAGGCACCATATCCAAGTAACCCGATTTGTTGTCTCGATAGTGTAGCCGCGAGAAGATACCAATAATTTTTAGGTTTCGCTGCAATCCCATTAAGTCACAAAATCGCAACCAATCCACTGACTCAATGGTGGGGGCCAATCGCTCTTGCGCTTGCAGCATCCATTTTTCTAAATCTGACCGCGACCAAACGATATACCGATCCCACAACCACGACACCAAATCGTAAGAAACAGGGCCATAAACAGCATCCTGAAAATCTATAACACCCGTACTGCCGTCAACCAAAGCATGCAAATTACAGCTGTGAAAGTCGCGATGAACAAAACTCTGCGGCTGAGCCTTAGCGCTCGCAACCAGTAAGGCGCATAATTGATCCCAGAGTAGCTGCTCATGGCGCGATAAAGTAATCTCAAGGTTTCGAG
Organism: Gammaproteobacteria bacterium; assembly: GCA_024280785.1. Lineage (GTDB taxonomy): Bacteria > Pseudomonadota > Gammaproteobacteria > Pseudomonadales > UBA7434 > UBA7434. The sequence goes on along the minus strand of JAJRPK010000207.1, from coordinate 4,059 downwards.
CTAAATACCAGTCCGGAAACAAAGCCAATTCACTATATAGCTTCGCTTCAGAATACTCAGCTAAGCCACTGCAATCGCATTGTGCTGACATATTGGCAAGCAAAGGCAACACCCTGTCAAACAGAGCTTGGCCGGCCTCTGACTGCAACAGAGATTGCAACATCTCATCACCGAAGTCCTCCAACAACAAAAAACCCAACTCCAGATCGCTGGCATAGATGCGTGGTGAACGGATATTGGCCCGTTGTAATCGCTTGGCAACGTCGATAAAGGAGGCAGAATCTTCTTGCTCGGGTGGCGCATCCATAAGAATGTAAGAAGCTCCTTCAAACCGAGTTCGAAAATACTGTCGAAAACTAGCGTCTCCACTGACAATGTCCCATACGGCTAACTCAAAAGATGGGTCGAATCTGGCTGCGGGCAAAAACACAGCGTGCAACTGAACGGCGGCCCAGTGCTGTAATTGCTCTGTACGATCAGTCATAAAAAAATATTACCGCCCAAATTTCGGTCATAAGAACATGCAAGGCTTTAGAATACCGCCGCATAATGTTTTATCATCAACAGATTGCAAATAAACCACAAGATTTCCAACTGCTGTCTTCAGAGTTTTAATATTAATGGCTATTACCGTTACTGCAAGTAAAGCCCCGGCTATCCGCCAAGTTGAATCGATAGAATCAGGGTCGTTGTTTCCTTTGTTCCTGCTACCGTCGTTATCATTGCTACGTAGCATCGTGCGAAGTCTAGCAATCGTAACCATTCTGGCTACAGCAACATTTCACACTATTTCAACTCGCGCCGAACAAACCATTGACTGGGACTGTAAAAACATCGCCATAAGTGGCCCCGCTAAATGGTCCTGCCGTGCGGGTTCCTCAACAACTATAATAACAACCACCCGCTCATCAATAACAACTACAGCCCGCTCATCGACCGACCGGGTAAACATTTCTGCTCCGACCGTTGCCGTTGATCTCGGCGCTCACTCCAATGTGCAAGCTGTAGAGCATCAAAATCTCGCCCAGCAAGATTGGCGGGCTAACGGATCGATTCAATCATCCGTTGCCGTATTGGAGTCGCCTTATTGTGGAGGGCAATACGTCAATCCACTTAACCCTGATGGAAGCAAAAACAGCAGTAACGATGCGGGACAACCCATCGAAGCCAGTGCCGGTAGCTCGCTGGCAAACGACGGCATCGCTACCTTCACAGACAATGTATTAATCACACAGGGCAACACCTCATTGCGGGCAGATAATGTCAGCTATGATACCAACAGCACGCAAGTAGAGTTGAACGGTAACGTAGTCATTAGAACAACAGAAGCAGCCTTTGGTGGCAGCTCCGCTTCGATCAATATGGATGGCCGCACATCGGTGGTTCGTGAAGCCAACTACGTCGTACACCAACAGCACCTGCGCGGTACTGCAAAATCGATCACTACTAATGCACAAGAACAAATCACGGTTAAAAATGGCACCTACACGCGTTGCGAACCCAGCAGCAATCTATGGCAACTGCAAGCCAACGAACTTAAAATAGACCACCAGTCTGGTCAAGGCAGCGCCAAACACGCGGTAGTAAGAGTGAAAGGTGTACCCGTGGCCTATGTTCCTTATGCGCGATTCCCGGTCGGCGATGCCCGCCAGTCTGGCGTGTTATTTCCTAGCCTATCTGACACCAATGCCGGATTTGATATCACATTACCCTACTATTTTAATATCGCGCCCAATGCCGACGCAACCCTCGCCCCGCGCTATAGCGCTGATCGTGGCTACATAACCGAAGCAGAATTAAGGTGGTTAAATCCTTTTGACAAATGGACTATCAGCAGCGCTTATATTGACAACGACACTTTATATGGCGACGAACTCGCGCAGTCCGGTAAAGGTGACTCAACTCAACGCTGGGTCGTCGACATTAAAGAGCGCGGTAAGATTGGCCGTAATATATTGAGCAGTATCGACTACACTCGCGTCAGCGATAACGATTATTTGCGCGATTTAAACACCACCAGTTTATCGGTTAGCCGGACCACCCATCTCAGCCAAAAAGCCTCGCTTCAATACATTAACGACCTCTGGCAAGCCGGTATAAAAATTCAGCAGTACCAAACGATCGACGATAATGCCTCTAACGAAAGTCGCCCATTCGAAACTACGCCTGAACTCTGGCTGGCCTACCAATCACCCGGCGCACCCTTTCGCGTAGGCGGCAATGCGAGCATCAGACACACAGCTTTTAAACACGATGAGCTCACCGATGGCAACCGCAGCTTCGGCGAACTCAATATCAATTTTCCTATGCGCTGGGGCGGCATCCACCTCACACCATCGATAGGCGTGCAACATCTACAGTATTCGTTAGACAGTAGCAGCAAATCTAACGAGATTGATAGCAGCCCATCGTTCACCGCGCCACAAGGGTTTATTGATGCCAAAATGGTGTTTGAGAAAAGGCAAGCGTTTAGCCAGCAACTCGCTGACGGCAGTACTGATCACAAATCACCATATAGACACCGATCTTACCGCACGCTTGAACCCGGTATCTTTTACCTTTATCGAGATGCCGCTGCTCAAGACAAGCTTCCCCTATTTGATACCGGCCAGTTAACCAGCAATCGCTATCAACTAACGCGCCAGAGTTCATTCAGCGGCTACGACCGCTTAGAGGACAGCAATCAAGTATCCGTTTATATCACCCATCGCATTTTTAACTCGCAAGGTGCCGAACGGCTGACAGCGACGTTGGGGCAAATCTTTTACTTTCAGGACCAACGCCAACAATCGATTCCTAACTCCAGCGTCCAATCGACGACGCTACTGCAGCGACCCATTGGACAAAAAACCTCGGCGTTGATTGGCGACGCCCAAGTACGGCTAGGACAAAATTGGCAGAGTTTGGGGACTATTCTTTGGGGCAGTAATCAAAACCAAATCGAAGAAGGCAGCTTCGCTATCCGTTTTCGTGACCAAAAAGCTCGTGGTAGTATTGCTAACCTTGGTTACCACTATCGCCAGCGAGTCAGCAATAATTCAGTTCTGCAAAAGAGCATTGAACAAACCGATATCAGCCTGATCACACCACTTGCCCGTCATTGGAGTTTAATCGGCCGCTACCAGTACGATTTATCTCTCGATCGCAGTAGCGAAGCATTGGCGGGGTTAGAGTACAATAACTGTTGCATTAAACTGCGCATGGTCTATCGAGACGGACTGGTTTACAACGGCAGCGATAGTAGCGGTGCCGACAATGAGAGAGACAGAAGTGTATTTTTACAAATTGAGTTAAAAGGCCTGTTTGGCATTGGCGACACCATTGAAAATATTCTCGACGAATCAATATTTGGCTACCGATCACTGTCGTCGAGATCGGGCCAAACCAATGGCACGAACGGAGTCGCTGGTGCCAGTTATACAAGTTTTTAACCAGTAATTTTTAACCGCAAATCTTAGGGTAAAGTACGACATGGCAAAACAATACGCGCTAAGCGACCGGTCTTTCGCATCCAGGATTTTTTCCACTCAGGACTGCGGTCATAAGCACGGCAATATTAATGATTATAAAAAATTTCTGCTAGGTCTATTACTGACGTTCTGCGCGGGAACATTGAGCTCCTTCGTTAGCGCCGAGTACCAATTGATTGAAAAAATAGTCGCTATCGTTGAAGACGATATTGTTTTAGCCAGCGATATCCGCACACAAATCAACCAAATAAAAGTTAGCATTCGCCAACGCAACGCGGCAATGCCAGCCGACGATATTCTTTACGAGCAAGTGCTAGAACGTCAGATACTAGAAAGTTTGCAACTGCAACGTGCAGCAAAAATAGGCTTGCGGGTTAGTGATCAAGAACTTAGTGAAACCATTGCTCGCCTTGCCCGACAAAACAAGCTGTCGCCCTCGGAATTTAGAGAGTCTCTAGAAAAACAAGGCGAATCGTACACCGACATCCGCGAGAAAATCCGCCGCGATCTGTTGATACAACAAGTCCAAAGACGCAGCGTCATCCGCAACATTAAAATTAGTGAAAGTGAAATTGATAATTTTCTTCGG
>JAJRPK010000206.1 GCA_024280785.1 Gammaproteobacteria bacterium | reverse complement strand
TGAAGGTCGCAAACCGAAATCAGGTGATTCGGTACGCGAGCCAGCATTGCCAGTGGTAAATTCAGCAAAAGCGATTTTCAATGTAGCCGCCTGGAGAATCCAGGAGCGATAAGTCGTTCTGGGTGCAAGCGCCAGATTATCAAATGCAATGCCATTACTACCGGCCTGTCCTCGGCGAATCACCTGTTGGGTAGCCACATCCTGGACAATAAAATAATGCAGACCGGTTTGCAGGGTTTGCGTGGCAGCCGGAGAGCACCATACCAACAACAGCATGAGGGCAAAATACCCTCGTTTATAGCTTATCTTGATTGTATTTTTTATCATCATAATACCTGCTTTGCCACATCAATCCCGCACCCTTTACACCGACACTTCATCATTCAAACGTAGGGCGGAAGAGCGAAGCGTCATCCGCCATATTCCAAGATTCGCAATAAAAACCAAAATCATCATCCAGCAAACCAACTTCGTTCCAAATTATAATGTTTCCAGGATGTTACGTCCCGTAGGCGCATGCAATGCTCCCTACCAAGTTCGTTCAAAAATAACCCAGCTTGCGACATCATTTATGCCTCCAATGGTGCATAACGCTTCGCTCTTGCACCCTACGGCGTACGCAGATCATGATTTGTGTGTAGGGTGGGCAGGCTTTTTTGCCCACCATGATGTTTATTTAATTCAATCAATTTTTGTTTCTCGGGTTATTTTTTGTCATATTGATGCATTGTTTATGTTGGAACGTTTGTTTTGGTGGGCATAAAGAGCCTGCCCACCCTACCTGGCTACATATCCGTCTACGAGTTCATAATAGATATAAACGTTTGAAACGGGGTTACAAACCCCGTCCCGCTCAGAGACATTGTGTCATCAAAAATGGCGGATAACGCTTCGCTCTTCCGCCTTACGGTTATACGTCTTACGAGTTACAAACCCCGTCCCGCACAGTTTTTTTAACTCAAGGGTCAAAAATTAAGGTATTCAAAACTTTATTCATGCTCATTGCTATTTCTAAAGATGTATTTACACCCGGTAGTGGTAGTGGTAGTGGCAATGTTGGACTTTGAAACCCACCATACCCATTATTTAATATTCTAGGAACTGATATTTCTGGAGTCGCATAAGTAAAATTCTCTACCACACCACCAGCAATCACACCACCATCTCCTACTCCGATACTTCCTGATACAGTTGAAGTTTGACTATTTGGAGCATATTCATAAGTCAAACCACCATCTAATAATAAACCACCTTGAACTTGACCTTGATAAGCATAATCGGTGCTCAGACCTGTCGGTGTTGCTAATGGTGAAAATGATTTCGATACTTGTACTCCCGCACCAGCAAATGCTCCTCCTCCTAATAGCCCTCCACCTTGAACATTGAGTATTATCTGGGCTCTATTATTAACACCAATGCTTGCCCCGCTGGTTCCAAACATAAAGGGAGCACCTGCTGTACCACTTACACCTATTGAACTACCTTCAACTACTTCAGATGGAGAAAGATGGTATAGCATCTCTTCAATTGCTACATTTCGGGTTTTATTAAGTCTATTGGCGATATTTGCCACTGTCGTTAAATTTCGGATCGCTTCTGCTAAATCCCTCAATTCTTCTTTTTCCTTATCTTTGCCTTGTTTTGATTGTCCTAATGGATCGCGAAAAGACCAAGGACTATTCCCAACATAAACATACCCATTCCCCAAATTCCCAGCATCCCCCCAAATCCCAATAGTATCCCGAGTAGTAAACCGCCCAACCCCAGTATCCAAATACCGCGTCCGATAATAATAAAACCCCGTCTCCCCATCCAAACGTCGTCCATTAAATAAATAAGGATTGCCAATCGCTGACTCGACAAGCACATTGCCGGCAGCATTAAAAATCTCAGGCTTGCCATAATCCCCATACTCATACTGCTCAGCCACATTACCACTGGCATCAGTCACTTTCATCACATTAAACATATCATCTGTATGATAAAAATAACTCAGCCCGGCTCTTTGCATGTTCAGTACTTCATCGATGTATCGACCGTAGACATAGGTGGCACGAGCCCCATCACTGTCTCTTATTTCTTCTATCACTCGCCAGCCGTCATAGAAATACTGCGTGCTCTGGCTTGGATCTGCATTAATGGCTTTGGCGATCCGTCGTCCTAAGACATCATAAGCATATTGCGTTGTAATCCCCGCAGTCTCATTTTCATGACTCACCATCTGGTTACGATAGTCGTAACTCAGATTACGTTGCGTAGGCTGAGTGGCATGAATCCCGGTCAGGTTGCCATTGCTGTCATACTCCCGGAGATCTATGGCAGTATTGGTGTACTGATTAGTTTGAAAATCAGCCGGTTCAGGCGTACTGTTATCCAATTCATAGGTGCCCGGTTGATTACCACCGGCTACCTGGGTACGATTACCCACGCCATCCAGGGTATAGTCGATGATACTGGGCGGGTTAACGCCTTCTACTTTTTCCGATTGTTTAAGCCGATAGAGTGAGTCATAGTGATAACTATGGGTGAGTCCATTAGCTAACAAATCTTTGCGCTGGGTTTTGTTATACATCCTATCCCAGGTATACGTTCTATCATCAAAAATGCTTGGGCTTAAGTCTGGCGATTTGGTTTGGCGTGTACTAATAATCCGTTTGACAGCATCATAGCCCCAGTCACTGCGGGTGTTATTAGCATAGTTTCTTTGTTCGGTACGTCCGGTGCCTATATAGAGATATTCTGCTATCAATCCATCCTGATCACTAATTGTTTGCTTGCGATCCAGTTCATCGTAACTGTTGCTTACCTGTCTGCCACTGGGATAAATACATGAAAGCTGATTGCCTACGCCATCAAACACTGTTGAGGTTACCTGGCCATTCAAGGTTTCTTTGATCACCCGCGATAAAGAGTCATAACTGCGCTTGATACTGGAGTCATCATCATCGCCCTGGACTAATCTTGATAGACCATCATATTGATAGTTTTCAAAACTGATATCGTTGGCAACGTCGGCACCGGGTGTAATATTCCTTGTGAGCATCCTGTTCAGCAAATCAAAACTGCTAAAGCTATTACTGCCGTTGGCATCATCGAAAATAATGGCATTGTTGTGCACGTCGTACACCGTATTATTTTGAGTACCGTCAGCATAAGTTGTTCTGATCTTGCGATTAAGCGCATCATAGCTATATG